>NZ_JBBIAR010000072.1:0-46532 GCF_054185165.1 Bradyrhizobium sp. UFLA05-109
CTTTCCTGCAAAATCGAATACTAATCAGGACCAATTCTGCTTATTTCTCAGACCGATCCGTATTCTTCACGGATGACACGATAACCGAGCCCACAGACGCACCGGAACGGATTTTGCCGCAGGGACCTTGCTGCCCTCGGCGCAATGCCCCAATGGCATGAGCCCATTGCATTCCGGATCCTGCGCGACGCGGCGGCAGTTACGTCATCCGAACCCAGGTGCCTTGGCACGCCGAGGACTTTACAGCTGCATCGATGAACTTCACGCCTGCCAAGCCATCCTCAACGGTCGGGAAGATCACGTTGGGATCCAGCTTTTCACCGACCCTGGCCGCGCGGATGGCGCGCGCTGCCTCAGCATAAATTGTTGCGAAACCTTCGAGATAGCCCTCGGGGTGGCCGGAGGGGACGCGGGCGACGCGCGACGCCTCGCTCAAGGCGCCGGCGCCGCCGCGAGTCAGGAGTTGCTTGGGCCGGCCGTAGGGCGTGAACCAGAGATGGTTCGGATTCTCCTGTGCCCATTCGAGGCCACCTTTGCTACCGTAGACGCGCAGCGTCAGGCCGTTCTCATTGCCGACGGCGACCTGACTGGCCCACAGCATTCCCTTGGCACCGCCCTTCCACCTGAGGAGGATCTGGACATCGTCATCAAGGCGCCGCCCCTCGACGAAGGTCGACAGTTGGGCAAGCAATTCGTCGAGTTCGAGTCCGGTGACGAAGCAGGCGAGATTGTATGCGTGGGTCCCGATGTCGCCGATGCACCCGCCAGCGCCGGACCGGGCCGGGTCCGTGCGCCACGCCGCCTGTTTGTGGCTGCTTGCCTCCAATCGCTCAGTCAGCCAATCCTGGAGATACTCGGCCTGGACCAGCCGGATCTCGCCGAGATCGCCATTCACGACCATGGCGCGGGCCTGCCGGACCATGGGATAGCCCGTGTAGTTGTGCGTCACCACGAAGACCCGGCCCGTCTTCCTGACCAGTGCCACCAGCTCCTCGGCCTCGGCGACGGTCGTCGTCAGCGGCTTGTCGCAGATGACGTGGATGCCTGCTTCAAGGAAGGCCTTCGCGACCGGACTGTGCATGTGATTGGGCGTCACGATCGAGACTGCCTCGATGCCGTCCGCTCGCGCGGCTTCGGCCTTGGCCATCTCTTCGAAGGAGCCATAGGCACGATCATCGGCAATGCCGAGCTCCTTCGCCGAGGCCTTGGCTCGAACCGGATCGGACGCGAGCGCGCCGGCAACCAGCTCGAACTGGTCGTCGATGCGAGCGGCAATGCGATGGACTGCGCCGATGAAGGCCCCCTGGCCGCCGCCGACCATTCCTAGTCTGATACGAGCATGAGTGCCGGCTTCATTGCTTGCCTTGATCGACATTTGCTTCTCCCGCTCACGAAAGACCGAGCATCTTGCGGTTCGCTTCGTCGTCGGCGCCGGAGCCTGCATAATCGTCGAAGGTATTCTCTGTAACCCGGATGATATGGCTCTTGATGAACTCGGCCCCCTCGCGCGCGCCTTGCTCGGGATGTTTCATCGCACATTCCCACTCGAGCACTGCCCAGCTGTCGTAATCGTATTGCGTGAGCTTCGAGAAGATGGCGCCGAAATCGACTTGGCCGTCGCCGAGCGATCGGAAGCGGCCGGCACGGTCGACCCAGCTCTGAAACCCGCCATAGACGCCCTGGCGGCCCGTCGGGTTGAACTCGGCGTCCTTGACGTGGAATGCCTTGATGCGCTGATGGTAGATGTCGATGTAGTCGAGATAGTCGAGCTGCTGCAGCACGAAGTGCGAGGGGTCGTAGAGCAGGTTCGCGCGCTTGTGGCCCTTCACTCGGTCGAGAAACATCTCATAGGAGATGCCGTCGTGAAGGTCCTCGCCGGGATGGATCTCATAGGCGAGATCGACACCGTGCTCATCGGCATAGTCAAGGATCGGCCGCCAGCGCCTGGCGAGCTCGTCGAAGGCGGTCTCGATGAGGCCCGCCGGACGCTGCGGCCAGGGATAGACATAGGGCCAGGCAAGTGCACCCGAGAAGGTCGCTTGTGCAGTGATCCCGAGTCGTCTGGACGCCAGGATCGCGCGCTTGACCTGGTCGACGGCCCACTCCGTGCGGGCCTTGGCGTTGCCACGCACCTCCGGCGCGGCGAAGCCGTCGAATGCCGCATCATAGGCCGGGTGAACGGCGACGAGCTGGCCCTGGAGATGGGTCGAGAGTTCGGTGATCGCAAGCCCGTGGCGGGCGGCGATCCCCTTCACCTCGTCGGCGTAGTCCTGCGACTCCGAGGCTTTCTTCAGGTTGAAGAGCCGCCCATCCCAGCTCGGAATCTGAACCCCCTTGTAGCCGAGCGAGGCTGCCCATCCGCAGATCGAGTCGAAGGAGTTGAACGGCGCCTCATCGGCCGCGAACTGGGCGAGGTATATCGCCGGTCCCTTGATCATCTTCATCGAATGCTTCCTTCTATCCTGGACGCTCCAGCAGCAAGCGCCCGCTGAGCTCGATACCCCACCAAAACTCGCCTTCCCTTGCCGGTTCCAGGAACGGTGCATTTCACCCGAATGCCTAGACCGGCAATCACGTCCCGGGACGGTCCCGCTTCAGAACGTCTCCCCGGCCCACAACGCCATCGCATCGACGTCGGCCAGCGGCGCCGGTCGCTCGACGCGCGAACGCACTGCGATCTCGCCGCCTTCGACGCTGGCCTTGAGGATCGCGTGCTTCACCTCCAGCGCGTGGCTCGCCAGCGCGCCAGAGGAGCGGTGCGGCGTGCCGCGCAGCACTGCGCTTGCGAGCTCGGCGATGCCCAGACAACGATAGTTGGCCTGGTTCGGCATGTGATCGGCCCAATTCGGCGAGCGCCAGTTGGGCTTGCCGAACGGCCGGTCGTCGGCTGTGACCGAGATCCAGTCGCCGCCCTTCTCGGTGTATTGCACTGCGCCGCCGAAGAAGTTGGGGTCGGGCACGCGCAGCGAACCCTCGGTGCCGTAGAGCTCGATCGGCGGATGTCCGTGCTTCCAGACGTCCCAGCTCATCGTGAAGATGATGTCGGCACCAGACTCGAAATGCAGCAACGACATCACCGTCGTCGGCGTTTCCACCGCGATGGTCTTGCCGTTCATCGGCCCCTTCGAGCTGACGAGCCGCGTGGCGAAGCCGGCGCTCGCACGTCCCTGCACGAGCGCAACGGGCCCCAACAGGTTTATCAGTGCCGCAAGGTAATACGGACCCATGTCAAGGATCGGCCCGCCGCCCCGTTTGAAGAAAAACGTCGGATCGGGATGCCAGTGTTCCATGCCATGCGACATGAGAAAGCAGGTGCCATAGAGCACTTTGCCGATCCGCCCCGCATCCACGAATTCGCGTGCCATACGCCCGCCGCCGCCAAGGAAAGTATCCGGCGCGCAGCCGAGCTTCAGGCCGCGACGCGCCGCCTCCGCCACCAGCGTCGCGGCATCGTTGGCCTCGATCGTAATCGGCTTCTCGCCGAATACGTGCTTGTCTGCAGTCAACGCAGCGTGGCTTATCGCAAAATGCGCCTCCGGCGTGGTCAGATTAACGATGATCTGGATATCGGGACGCGCCAGCAGTGCGTCGATCGACAACGCCTCGATCTCGAACTTCGCCGCCTGGGCCTGTGCGGCCTCCGGCCGCTGATCCGCGCAGGCGACCAGCCTGAGATCGCGGAATTTCGACATGTTGTGCATGTAGATCGTCGAGATGTTGCCGCATCCGACGATGCCGACACCGAGCCTGCTCATGATCCGATCCCCCGTCACGTCCACGACGACACGGTCTCGCGCGCGCGGTGCGCGAAGCGGGCGACGTCGTTCGGTTTGTCGTGTTCAGCGACGAACAGAGAGACCCCGGCCTCCTTCATCGCCGCGAGCAGCGCCGGCCAATTCATGGTGCCGTGGCCGGGATCGGCCCAGCCATCCTCATCAGCGCATTCTCCCGATGGCGCGAGATCCTTGATGTGGCAGGCGACCAGACGCTGAGCATGCTTCTTGATCTCGGCGACGGGATCGCCGCCACCGCGCACGATCCATGCGAGATCGGCCTCCCAGGCGAGGTCGGGTGCCTCCTCGAACATGCACTCGAGATAGGTCTTGCCGCTCCGGGTACGGCCATACTCCCAATGATGGTTGTGCCAGCCGAATTTGAGCCCCTCGCCGGTCACCATCCTTCCGATCTCGGCAAGTTCGCGCCCGATGGCGCGCCAATGCTTTTCGTCGCCCTCGCGCTCGCCCAATGGCGGGGCTGGCGCGAAGATGGTCTCGATGCCAATCTCGTTGCACATCCTCGCCGTGCCGACCGCATCCTCGCGCAAGCGGTCGAGACCGACATGAGCGCTCGGGGCAGTCATGCCGTGGCGCCCGAGCAGCCGCTTCAGCGTCTCGGGATCGTTGAACAGCGCGCCCCAGGGCTCGACCATCGCGTAGCCGAGCCTGGACAGCAGCGCGAATTGCGCTTCGAGCGGGCTAATGGAGCGGGCGGAATAGAGCTGGATGGAGAATCTGTCGATGGGCTTGGTCATGTCTCGCTTTCGGCTGGGATGGGGGATCTAGAGGCGCTGTCCGCTCGTCTCATCAAACAGCGACAGGGCTTCGGCGGGGAAGCGGACGGCAAGCGTGTCCCCCACACGCACTTGCGCGTCGGCGTCATGGCGGAAAGAGAAGGGAGTGCCGTCGGCGAGGCGACACCAGATCAGCGTGTCGGCGCCCATCGGCTCAATCATCTCGACGCGCGCGGACACGGAGGATGGATCGCCGGACGCAGTCAACTCGATATGCTCGGGCCGGATGCCGAGAACGACCGGCGCGTCGGTCGGCTGGCTGCGGAAGACATAGCCGTGCAGGCCGAGCCGGTTTACGCCGGCGATGAATCCGAGCTCGCTGCCGCGCGCGAGACGACCAGGAATGAAGTTCATCGCGGGCGAGCCTACGAACGAAGCGACGAAGCGATTGACCGGCTCGCGATAGATCTTCCTCGGTGTGTCGAGCTGCTGGATCACGCCGCCCTGCATGACCGCGATGCGGTCCGCAAGCGTCAGCGCCTCGATCTGGTCGTGCGTCACATAGATCATGGTGGCGCCCAGCCGTGCATGAAGCCGCTTGATCTCGACCCTGAGCTCGGCGCGCAGCTGGGCATCCAGATTGGAGAGCGGCTCGTCGAACAGATAGACTCCGGCATGGCGCACCAGCGCCCGTCCAATCGCGACACGCTGGCGCTGGCCGCCGGAAAGCTCGCCGGGACGGCGGTCGAGGAGACTGGTAAGTCGCAGCATCTGTGCTGCCTCACTGAGGCGACGCTCGATCTCGCCCTGCGGCGTGCCGGCGACCTTTAGCCCGAACGACATGTTGCCTCGCACGCTCATGCGCGGATAGAGCGCGTAGCTCTGGAACACCATCGCGATGCCACGATCCTTCGGTTCTGCCCAGGTGACATCGCGGCCCCCGATATGGATCTCGCCACCCTTGACGTCGATGAGCCCGGCGATCGCGTTGAGCAATGTCGACTTGCCGCAGCCGGACGGCCCAAGCAGCACGAGGAACTCGGACGCCTCGACGTGGAGATTGAGATTCTCCAGCACCTTCAGGCCGCCAAAACCGATCTGCAGACTCCTGATGTCGACGTCCGATTTCTGCATGCTGCGTCAGCCCTTCACAGCGCCGGCGGCGATGCCGCGCACGAACCAGCGGCCGGAGCCGAAATAGACAGCGAGCGGCAACAGCGCAGTCAGCAGCGTCGCTGCCATGTCGACATTGTAGGCGCGCTCGCCTTGCGTCGAATTGACGATGTTGTTGAGCTGCACCGTCATCGGCAGATTGTCGCGGCCCGCGAAGACGAGCCCCAGAATGAAATCGTTCCAGATGCCGGTGGTCTGCAAGATCACCGCGACCACAATCATGGGCGTGGCCATCGGCATCATGATCCGCCCATAGATCTGGTAGAAGCCGGCGCCGTCGACGCGCGCGGCCTTGAACAACTCGACCGGCAGCGATGCGAAATAGTTGCGGAACAACAGCGTCATGGTAGGAAGGCCGAAGATCGTGTGGACGATCACGATGGTCAGGAGCGACTGCCCGAGCCCGGTGAAGGAGAACACGCGTACCAAGGGGTAGATGAACACCTGATAGGGAATGAAGGCGACCACCATCATCGCGCCGAACAGAAGGTTGGCGCCGCGCACACGCCATAGCGACAGCGCATAGCCGGTGAGCGAGCCAACCAGAATGGAGACGCCGACGGACGGCACCAGAATGCGCAACGAGTTGAAAAAGCCGATCTTGATGCCCTGGCAGGTCAGCCCGGTGCAGGCCGAGGTCCAAGCCTTGATCCACGCGTCGACGCCGGGAGCTGCGGGCAAGCCCAACAGATTCCCCTGCCGGATCTCCGCCATCGGCTTCAGCGAGGTTACGACCATCACATAGAGCGGCAGCAGGAAGTAGAGCGCGGTGATGAGGATGAAGGCATAGAGGCCCCAGCGCGCCGGACTCATGCGCCTCGGCCGCCGTGCGGCGGGCAACGCCTGCGCCACCGCGGTCATCGCATCTCTCCCTTGCGCGCGCGCCAGTAAAGATAGGGCGCGACCACCGCGATCACCGTGATCAGCATGGTGGTGGCCGCAGCCGTCGCAAGGCCGATATTGGCGCGCTCGAACAGATGATCCATGACGAATTTAGCGGGCACCTCCGAGGCGATGCCGGGCCCGCCATTGGTCATGGATACCGAGAGGTCATAGAGGCGCACCACGCCCGTCGACAGCAGCACCGCGGCGGTCGCAAAGCTCGCACCCATCATCGGAATGATGATCGACACATAGACCCGCCATTTTGGCAGACCGTCGACCCGCGCCGCCTTCCAGATCTCATCATCGACGCCGCGCAGGCCGGCGAGCATGATCGCCATCACCAGCCCCGAAGCCTGCCAGACGCCCGCGATGACCAGGCAGTAGATTGCGGTCTCCGGCCGCACAATCCAGTCGAAGGTCGCGCCTTCGAAGCCCCAGCTGCGCAGCACATGCTGAATGCCGAGCGTTGGGTTGAACAACCATTGCCAGACCAGACCCGTGACGATGAAGGACATCGAATAGGGATAGAGATAGATCGATCGGATCGTGTCCTCGGCCCTCACCCGCTGATCGATCGCAACCGCCAGCAGGAAGCCGACCACAAGCGCGAGCGAAACCAGCAGCACACCGTAGATAACGATGTTGTGGACCGAGGTGATCCAGCGATCGTTGCCAAGCAACATCTCGTATTGCCGAAGCCCGACGAAATTGTTGTTCGGAAGCATGCGCGAATTGGTCAGCGATATCCACACGGTCCAACTGGTGGCACCGATATAGACGACGAGCATCACCATCAGCGCCGGCAAGAGCGCGGAGAGCGCGGACAGTCGGGAGTTCAGCGAAAGACGCATCGCATCGCCGGATTGAAGAGAGATCGACAGGAAGGAAAGGCGGCCGACGGTTCGTCAGCCGCCTTTTGTGATGCATCACTCCTGGGACTTCAGCACCGCGGCGACCTTGGCGGTGAATTCATCGGCGCTCATGTTGGTGTTCCAATATTGCGAGATGGCATCCTGGAGCGCGCCGATCAGCGCCGGCGGCGCCAGCATGTCGCCGGACGGCATTTGCTGGGCCTTGTCTGCGACGTAGCGCATGCCTTTTTGGGCGCAAGCGTCCAGTGCTGACGTATCGACATCGTTACGCACCGGGATCGAGCCCTTCTTCAGCGCGAACTGGATCTGGGTCTCTGGCGCCAACATCAGTCTCGCCAAGGTCATCTGCGCCTTGGTGGTGGATGGGTCCTTCGCCTTCGGGAATACGAACACGTCACCGCCCATCACATAACCGCCGCTGCCATTAGACAGCACCGTGCAGCCATAGTCCTTGTCGGCGACCTTGCCCGCCGCGACGAATTCGCCCTTGGCCCAGTCGCCCATAATCTGCATTCCGGCCTTGCCCTGGATGACGAGGTTGGTCGCGTCATTCCAGTTGCGGCCGGGCGCGCCGGCATCGACATAGTCCTTGAGCTTCTTGTAGGTGACGGCGACCGCCTTGAACTCGGCGCTCCGCGCCAGCGACACGTCATGCTTGCCGAGAATGCCGGTCCACATCTGTGCGCCGCCGACGCCGATCATGACCGAGTTGAACAGGTTTTGTTCCCAGTTCTTCTGTCCCGAGAAGGCCAGCGGGATCACCTTGCCCTCGGCCTTAAGCTTGTCGAGAATGGCTAGAGCGTCATTCCAGGTCTTCGGCTCGGCGGCGCCGACGGAGGCGAGCACAGCCTTGTTGTACCAGAGCCAATTCTGACCGTGGATGTTGATCGGTACAGCGTACATCTTGCCGTTGCGGGTCGCCGCGGCAACGATCGCGGCGGGCATCACGCCTTTCCAGTTGCCTTCGGTTGCGACCGCGTCGACATCGGCGAGCAGATCGCCCTCCACCAGCTCGTCGAACTGCTTGCCGGTGTTGAGCTGCATCGCGGTCGGAGGATTGCCGGCGACAGTGCGGCTGATCGCAGCATTCCGCGCATTGGCGGCGCCAGCCACAGCGCTGTCAATCCATGTCCCGCCGGCCTTGGTGAACTGATCGGCAAACACCTTCACCGCGGCGGCTTCGCCGCCCGAGGTCCACCAGTGGATGACCTCGGCCTTCATCTCTTCTGCGGAGACAGGCACCGAGGCCAATGTCACGGAAAAGACCGTGGCGACAATCGCCACCGATGCGAACAGCGTGCGCTTCATCATTCCCTCCCGGATGTGCCTTTTGCAGGCTGTTTATTCGGCTTGCGGCCCTTGTGGGCTCGTTCTTGCTTGATCGGATGTAATCGATTACATCGTATCGTATCAGAACTCCTAGATTTTGCAAGCACCCTCATGACCGTGAAATTGCGAACCTCCATATGGCAAAACGAAGCAGAGTGACGCGTCCAAAGGCGGCCAAGATCGCCGACGTCGCGCGGCTGGCGGGAGTTTCGGTTGCGACCGTCAGCCGGACGCTGGCGCGTCCCGAGGTTGTGATTGAGGAAACCCGCACACGCGTGCTCGCTGCGGTGCGCGAGACCGGCTACACACCGAACATTTCTGCAAGGAACCTGCGTGTCCGGAAAACCATGGTAGTCCTGGTGGCGGTGCCTGACATCGCCAACCCGTTCTTTGGCGAGGTTTTGCAGGGCATCGACGACACCCTGTCGACTGCCGGCTACGGACTCATCATCGCCAACCTGGCAGGATCGCCGGAGAAGGAGGCGCGCTATGTCGACCTGGTCTGCGCCGGTCAGGCCGACGGCGTGCTGCTCTTGTGCGGCCATATGATGCGCAGCCCCGACCGCGACCTGCGCGACGCGCGCGTACCGCTTGTTGCCGCTTGCGAGTACATTTCCGGCGAAAGCTTCCCCCAAGTCACAATCGACAATGTCGGCACGGCCCGCGAGGCGGTGCGACACCTGATCGAGCTGGGACACACGAGTATCGCCTATCTGTCTGGACCGAAATCCAACATCCTGGAGCAGCAGCGTCTCGAAGGCTATCGGCTGGCCTTGCACGAAGCGGGGATTGCTGCTTCCGCAGGCTTGATCCTGCCCGGCGATTTCACTTTCCGCACCGGCGTCGAGGCCGGCCGAACGCTGCTGGCGCTCAAGCCCGCGGCACGTCCGACCGCGCTGTTTGCAGCCAATGACGAGATGGCGATCGGCCTGATCAAGACCGTGTACGCGGCCGGCCTGCAGGTTCCGGACGATCTCTCCGTCGTCGGCTTTGACGGCATTGCTTATGCTGACTATTGCGAGCCGACCTTGACGACCATCGTCCAGCCCCGCCGTGACCTCGGGGCCACCGCCGCAGCCGAACTCATCGCGCTGATGACGATCGGCAAAACGGGCCTACGGAAGGACATCAAGCTTCCCGCCACGCTGATACTACGCGACAGCACGAGCGCGCCGCGGAAGAATCTCGGCCACTCATCCCGGGCCGCGAGGTCCGGTTAGGACGACCAGCAGCTTGGTCAGGATGCGCGATTGGTAACGCAACCCGCCCGACGCTCTGGTTCGATTAGTCCGCTTTGCGGAAGGCTGCCGATCCGCGTGTAGCGCATCGCATTGAAGGCTTGCTGTCGACCTTTGCTGCGCTTGAGATCTAGAGCCATCTCCTCGGAGACCCTTCGTCAATCATGGCCTTGTTGACAGCGGCAACAGCAGGACCTAGCCTGCTCTGGTATACTAGGTATACCAATGTCCCCTCAGCTCAAGCGATCGCGTCTCTTTGAGCAGGTTGTCGACATCCTCGAGCAGAGGATACGCGATCGGGATTTGGTGGCTGGTGCCGAGCTGCCATCGGAACGTCAGCTCATGACGGAATTCGGCGTTGGCCGGACAGCCATCCGCGAGGCACTGTTTCATCTGCAACGCGCGGGGCTTGTTGATCTCCGCGCAGGTTCGCGAGCGCGGGTCACAGCGCCGAATGCCGAAGTCGTTATGACGTCACTGTCGAGCAGCGCCAAATATCTGCTTTCCGATGACGACGGCATCCGTCATTTCCAAGATGCGCGTGCCCTCTTTGAGACCGGCCTGGCACGGGATGCTGCACGCAACGCCACAGCAAAGGATATCCGCTACCTGAACGATGCGCTTGACGCGAACTACAAGTCCATTGGCGACGTCGAACGCTTTGAGGACTCGGACATAACATTTCACTACGCGATCGCTACGATCCCCAAGAATCCCATCTACGTAGTCATGCACCGAGCTATCATCGATTGGCTCGTTGACCAGAGACGTGTGACGCTCAGCTATCCCGGCCAGAACCGGGTCGCCTTCGATGCGCATGTCGCGATCTTCGAAGCGATCAAGGCGCACGATCCGGAACTTGCCGATGCCCGCATGCGCTCGCACCTCGATCAGGTGGGCAAGCTCTACTGGAAAGTCCGCAGGGCACATGAACAAGAACGCTGACTGGGTTTGATCTCAACTTCAAGGGGTCGAACAACAGACGCCAAACGGGAGGATGAACAATGGCTCGTGCCGGACTCAAACAAATGACCCGCACGCCAGAGGCCAAGCTTGGTCATTTCATCGTCGAGTTTGCCACTCCGGGAATTGGCCATATCCTCAAACAAGCGGGTTGCGATTTCGCGCTTTTCGACCTTGAGCATTCGGGCTTCGGCTTCGAGACCGTCAAGAGTGCTGCACGCTATTTTGAAGCCGCAGGGTTGCCGGCCATCGTCCGCGTGCCTTCAAAGGAATATCACCACATCGCGCGCGCCTGCGACGCGGGTGCGGAAGGGATCATGATCCCGATGGTTAGCACTGCCGCGGAAGCGGAGGGCGTCGTTGGTTGCATGAAATATTATCCGGACGGGCGACGTGGCGTTGCCTTGAGTATTGCGCATGATGCCTATGGGCAGGGCCCGGTGCCAGAGAAGCTTGCGGCTGCCAACGAGCAGACAACGCTGTTCTGCCAGATCGAGACTGCTGAAGGTGCCGAAAATGCCGACGGGATAGCCGCCGTCGATGGCGTCGACTGCCTGTGGATCGGCCATTTCGATTTGTCAGTATCGCTCGGCATTCCCGGCCAGTTCGACCATCCGAAATTTCTGAAAGCGGTCGAGCAGACGATTGCGGCTGCCAAGAAGCACAAGAAGGCACTGGGCCGCCTTGTACCGACCACCGATGTCGGCATAGCGCTCTACAAGCAGGGCTTCGATTTTTGCTGCTATTCGGGTGACGTGTGGGTGCTTCGGGATGCGCTGACCGCCGCAATCACCACCTTGCGGAAGGGATGCACGACATGAACGCGCCATTTCGTGTTGCCCTTTCAGGTGATTTCAGGAAGGCCGACGGCTCGGCCGTCTACCCCGATTTCGATCTGAAGCCTCTGCTGGAGGCCCCAGGCGTGGAAATGGTCTATTTGGATAACGCCAACCCTCTGCGCAGCAGAGATCTTGAGGGCTTCGACGCACTTATCCTGCTGGCTCACCGCTTTGCGCCCGAAAGCGCCCCCAAAAACGGCAGGCTGAGCATCATAGCCCGCTTTGGCGTCGGCTATGACACGGTCGATGTGCCAACCTGTACCGCCGCGGACATCGCATTGGCGATCACGCCGGACGGCGTGCGCCGCCCTGTCGCGGTGTCGATCATGACCTTCATTCTGGCACTCGCCGGAAAGCTGATGGTGAAGGATAAGCTGACCCGGCAAGGACCGCTGGGTTTTGCCGCCCGTGGCGAGCATATGGGCTTTGGCCTGGTCGGCAAGGTGCTCGGTTCGATCGGTATCGGCAATATCGGGGCCGAACTGTTCCGGCTCGCCAAGCCGTTCGACATGAGGTTCATCGCTCATGATCCACTTGTGGATACCAAGCTGGCCGCCGCGCTGGGAGTCGAACTCGTCGGTCTCGACGACCTCTTCGCCCGGGCCGACGTCGTTACGGTGAACTGCCCACTAACGGCCGAGACGCGCCATCTCGTGAACGCCGACCGGCTCGCTCTGATGAAGAACACCGCGCTCTTCATCAACACCGCGCGCGGACCAATCGTCGATCAAAAGGCGCTCACAGACGCTCTGGCGACAGGGCGGATCGCAGGCGCCGCCCTCGATGTATTCGAGCAGGAGCCGACCGATCCATCCGATCCGCTGTTCGCGCTCGACAATGTCATCGTGACGCCTCATGCGCTTTGCTGGACCGATCAGTGCTTCGCCGGAAATGGTGCAGCCGACGTCAGGGCTGTACTCGACATTCAACACGGGCGGATCCCGAGCGGTATCGTCAATCGCGCGGTACTCGAGAAACCTACTTTCCGACGCAAACTGGAGGAGTACCGCCGCCAATTTGCCCATTGAGAATTCCTCGCCGCTGACGAGCGAGGGACATTTGAAAGGCTCTGCCATTCAAGGAACGGGAGGATACAATGATCAATAGACGTGATTTCGGAAAGATTGGTCTAGTCGCCGGCCTCACCGCAACAATGGGAAGGCCGGCATGGGCCGAGTCAGCCGCCGACACCGCCGTCAAGGCCGCGCAGCAATACAAGGGGCGCACGATCACGATCGTCTGGGAGGCAGGGCTTCAGTCGCTCGATCCCACTCACTTCTCGGGTCCGAAGTGGAACGAGCTGACCGGGATGGACGTGAAGGTGGTCGAGGTCGCGACTGCCGAGATGTTCACCAAGATCATGCAGGACTACAAGTCAGGAGCCGGCGCATACGACGCGCTCAACGTCATACCTGCCTGGATGCCCGATCTTGCCCAGGCCGGCGCGCTCGAGATACTCGACCCCTATGTCGAGAAATACGGCTACGCTCCCGAGCTACAGACGATTGCGCCGACCTATCGCGACAACCAGATGAAGGTTGGCGGCAAGATCTACGGCTTCCCCGATGATGGCGACGTTTTCCTGATGTACTATCGGCGCGACCTCTTCGAGGATCCAGCCGTGCAGAAGGCCTTCAAGGAGAAGACCGGCAAGGACCTCGCGGTGCCGAAGACATGGGCGGATTTCGATGTCGTCGGAGCTGGTCTTACGGACGTCCTAAAGGACAAGGGTATCTACGGCGCCGCCTTCTTCCGGCAGCCTCCTTATGCGATGTACATGTTCGAGGAGCGCTTCCGCAATGAGGGCGGCAAGTTCTTCGACGCTGACACCATGAAGGCCACGATCAATTCCGATGTCGGCGTCAAGGTCTTCGCCGACATGCGCAACGAGAACAAGTTCATGCCGCCAGGCGTGGAGCAGTTCGGCTTTGTGGAGAATCTCGCGACTTTCCTGCAGGGCCAATCGGCCATGACCATCTCCTGGCCACCCTATGGGCGCTGGGCCGAGGGTTATGGTACGGACCAGGAGGCACTGAACTGGGTCCCGAAGACAACTATCGCAGGCAAGGTGGGCTACGCCCTACCGCCGGGAGGACATCCCGAGCTCGCTGCAGGCTTTGCGTTGTCGATTTCGTCCACCTCGAAAAACAAGGACGCCGCCTATCTGTTCATCCAGTGGCTCAATAGCGAAGCTGTGAGCCGCCAGCGCGTTCAGCTTCCCTATACGCTACGCGACCCGTTCCGCGACGCGCACTATGCGGATCCTGGCTATCTCGCCTTGTGGCCAAATGCCAAGGACTATCTGGCGGCCTTGAAACAGGCCTCGCAGACGGGTCTTCTCGATCTGTCGCTTCTGCAAACCGACAAATATGAGGAGGTCTTGCGCCAGGCGATTTCAAAGCTGTGGGCAGGCGACGATCCGAAGACGATCCTCGACGCGGCAGCAGCCCAGTGGAACGACATTACGCAGAAGATCGGCGTCGACAAGCAGAAGCCGGTCTATGCGGCTTGGGCCGCTGAGTCCGGCGCCTATCCGAAAACATAGGCACGCCCCTCCCTCTCCCCTCTCCCGCTTTCGAGCGGGAGAGGCTCCGCCCGCTGTCGACGACGGCACGAGACCAAAGCGGAACGTATCCCGAATTCAACCATGGCCGCCATCACCCATCCCGACCGCAACTTCAAATACTGGCTGATCTCGCCGGCCGTCTTCCTGCTCTTGCTGGTCGGCCTGTTCCCACTGATCTTCTCGCTTGTGGTGAGCTTCATGCGCGTCACCATGCTGGAGACCGACACATCCTTTGCCGGATTGGTGAACTACGTCCAGCTCTTTCACGACGCGAGACTATGGCAGTCGCTCCTCCACACATTGCTTATCATGGTCATAGCCCTGCCCATCGAGTTGCTTCTCGGCCTCGCCATGGCCTACCTGTTCCTCGACCGCATGCCCGGGCGACAGCTTCTGGTTTCGCTGCTGGTGCTGCCGACAATCATCTCACCGATCGTCGCCGGCGCCACATGGCGGCTCCTGTTCGATAACCGCTATGGTCCGATCAACCAGATCATTGGCTGGTTCGCTGGCCACCCTGTGGCGGCCCTGTGGACGGTCAATCCCGGACTCGTCTATCCCGCCATCATCTTCTGCGAGATCTGGCAGTGGACACCGTTCATGTTCCTGATCTTGCTCGCCGCCCTTTCCAATGTCGACCGCTCATTAACCGAAGCGGCTGAGATCGACGGAGCGCGGTTCTGGCGCAGCTTCCGCTATGTTGTCCTCCCGGCAATCTTTCCGGTCATGTCGATCGCCATTCTGATCCGTGGCCTCGACCTCTTCCGCATCTTCGACATCATCTGGGCGCTCACGGCGGGCGGTCCCGGCACGATGACCGAGACCATTTCCGTCTATACCTATATCCAGGGATTCAGGCAGTTCGAGTCGAGCTACACGGCGGCGATCGCCTTCCTTGTCATCGCGCTTCTCACCGTCATCGTGACCTGGGCCATTCGGCGCATGGGGCTGGCAAAATGAAAGGCGCACCGCTCCATCGCCGCAAGGAGACGAAGCTCGTCTTGCGCTATCTCATGGCGACGTTCCTCGTCGTTATATTTGTCTTTCCGATCTACTGGCTGTTTGCCATTTCGTTCAAGACTCCAGGCGAGATCTTTGCTTTTCCACCGGTGTGGTATCCGAAGAGCATCCAGTTCAACAATTATGCGGTGCTGTTCAAGGATGGCGATGCCAAAACGGTCGGCAACAGCCTGGTACTCTCTTCGGTATCAACCTTCTTCGCCATGATCTTCGGCACCATCGCCGCCTACTCACTGGCGCGCTTCAAGACGGGCGGCGAAAACCTCGGCGTTTGGATTATATCGCAGCGCATGATGCCTCCCGTGGCCATCGCATTTCCGATCTTCCTCTTCTATGTCTGGCTCGGCTGGGTCGATACCTACATCGGGCTTATCATCCTCTATACGGCGTTCAGCCTCCCCTATGTGATCTGGATGATGCGGGGCTATATCGAAGAAATTCCGCTGGAGCTCGAAGAGAGCGCCCTCATCGACGGCTGCAATCGTTGGGAGGTTCTGTGGAAGGTGGTATTCCCGATGGCGCGCTCCGGACTGTTCGCTACCGCGGTCTTCACCTTCGTCTTTTCCTGGAACGACTTTCTGTTTGCACTGGTGCTCACCCGCACCGAGGTCACGACCTACACGGTCCAGGTCACGCATTACTTCGGCGGCCAGTCGAATTTCTGGTCCAAGATCGCCGCGATGTCGGTGCTTGGGACCATTCCCGTATTCATCACCGTCGCAACGCTGCAGCGCTATCTCGTCCGCGGCATATCAATGGGCGCAGTCAAGGGTTAGCTCGTGTCGGACCTGAAGATTACCGGACTCCACAAGCACTACGGCACATACCACGCCGTCAAGGGAATCGATCTTGAGGTACCCTCGGGCGAATTCACGGTCCTGGTAGGTCCATCGGGATGCGGCAAATCAACCCTGCTTCGTACCATCGCAGGACTTGAGGAGGCGAGCGCCGGCACAGTCGAAATCGGCGGACAGAACGTCACGTGGGCACGCCCGCGCGATCGCGACATCGCGATGGTGTTCCAGAACTACGCCCTCTATCCCTATCTCAACGTTTATGAAAACATTGCATTTGGCTTGCGTGCGAGGAAAGTTGCGTACGCCCAGATCGACAAACGTGTGAAGCGCGCCGCCGACATGCTCGGCATTGCGCAACTTCTCCAGCGATTTCCACGTGAGCTTTCTGGCGGTCAACGCCAGCGCGTCGCGATCGGCCGCGCGATCGTGCGGGACGCACTGCTCTTTCTATTCGATGAACCGCTGAGCAATCTCGATGCCCAGCTTCGCGACGATATGCGGGTTGAAATCAAGCGGCTCCATCAGGAACTCGGCCGCACCATCATTTACGTGACTCACGACCAGATCGAGGCGATGACGCTCGCTGACCGCATCGCGCTGCTGCGCGACGGCAGGATTGAACAGCTCGGCACGCCGCTCGATTTGTTCGAGCGGCCGGCAACGCGCTTCGTGGCCGGCTTCCTCGGCAGCCCGAAGATGAACTTCCTGCCCGCCACCATCGAGACCGGAGAGGTAACCCTTCGCGACGGAACCAAGCTGACCCTGCCTACCGGACGCAAGGCGCCAAACGGCCAAGCGATTATTTTGGGACTCAGACCCCAGCACATTGCCAAAGCCAGCGCGAGCGCTGCGCCAGGTCACGTGCAGTTGCCATCGACTATAGAACTCGTCCAACCAACAGGCTCCCGGGTGCAGGTTAGCATGCCGCTCGGGGGAATCAGCATCACCGCGGAATTCGCGGCTCACGAAGTCACCGCGCCGGGCGAACAGGTTCGTATCGACATCGATATGAACCGCGCCGTTCTGATCGATCCACAAACTGACAAGGTCATTTGAGGGAGCCACCATGGCCCAGAGGAAGCCGAGCCGCGCAATCAAGCTCTTCGGAACCGAAGCTCCCGAAGGCAAACGTCGCGAATTGACCGCAGGTCCCATCTCGGCTGTCTTCGACAGCGGTGCGTTGCGCTACATCCGCTATTACGGTGAAGAGATCCTGCGAGGAATTTCCTATATCGCGCGCGACAAGGACTGGGGCACCTATGCTCCGGCAGTCGAGGACCTGAAAATCCGCCAGAACAAGGATGGGTTTGCCATCGCCTATCAAGCCATTTGCAAGGACCAAGATCAGGCGATCCGGTATTCCGCCAAGATCGACGCAAACAGCAATGGCACACTGACGTTCTCGGCCGAAGGAACGCCCCTTTCCGACTTCCTCACCAATCGGACAGGGTTCGTGGTGCTGCATCCGCTCGCGGGAACGGTGGGGCGCGCGGTTGAAGTCGTCCACACGAATGGAAAGAAAGAGCGGCGCAAATTCCCGAAGCTCATCAGCCCCGGTCAGCCCATTTTCGAAATCCGGTCACTCAAGCACGAGCCGCTGTCCGGCGTTGCCGTCACCGTTCTGATGGAGGGAAACAAGTTTGAGATGGAGGACCATCGAAACTGGATGGATGCCTCCTACAAGACCTATGTGTGCTCCCTCCTCGATCCCTGGCCGTACATGCTGGAGAAAGGCAAGAGCTTCAGCCAGTCAATCACCCTCACCGTCTCAGGCAAACCGCCGAAATCGAGGCCGAGGACCTCCGCTGCCGATACGACGATAACTCTCGCGGGCACGAAAGGCCGTATTCCGCAAATCGGCCTCGGCGTGCCGATGGGGGAAGCCGCGGCGGCGCTCGAGGCCGTGGACCTGATTGCTGCGGCGAAGCCTCAGTCACTCGTTTGCCAGATCGACGGACGCGAGCGAGGACAGGAAGAAGCTGCTGCCTGTTACCGCGATCTGTCAAGGCAAACGGGAGCGCCGGTCACACTCGAGATCATTCTGCCGGCCAGGGAGCCGGCCGATAAGGAAATGGCTGCGATCGCGCGCGCAGTGAATGCCGCGGGGCTCACACCTGCGTCCGTTGTTGTCACCCAGATGCACGATCTCAAATCGTTTCAGCCAAACACACCGAGGCCCTGGGGGCCCACCTACGAGGAAATGGCGACGGCGGGGCGAGCCTGCTTCCCCGGCGCCACGCTTGGCGGTGGAATGCTCTCCTATTTTACCGAATTAAACCGCAAACCCGTCCCCCAGGGCGTGTTTGACTTCATCACACATACCGGCTGCCCCATTGTCCATGCCCCAGACGACATCTCGGTCATGGAGACTCTTGAGACTCTTCCGTGGATCTTCGATTCGGCACGCGCCATGGTCGGCAAGACGCCCTATCACATTGGCCCGACCAGTATTCCATGTCGTGACAACCCCTATGGCGCAGCGGTTGCGCCAAACCCCGACAACAGGCGGATTTGTCTCTCCGATATTGATCCGCGCCAGCGCGGACTCTTTGCCGCCGCATGGAGCCTCGGCTACCTGTCGGCGGCCGCGAGAGCCGGTGTCGACGCCGTGGCCCTCGGCTCTGCCACTGGCGCGCAAGGGATGATCTATCGCAAATTGGCCCATGCCCAACCGTGGTACGACGGTGGTGGCGCCAGACTGCTCCCTATCTATCATGTGATTGCAGGTCTTGCCGGTGCGAGCGGCGCAAGGCGCATCGATACGAATTCGTCTGCACCTCTAAAGCTTGCCGCTCTTGCTCATCGCAACAAGGCCGGCGGAGTGCTTTGGCTTGCGAACCTGTCAAGTGAGACTCAGCGCCTGAAGGTCAGGGGCTTCGATGGCCCTGCCAGATTGGATGTTCTCGCTCCAGAAAGCTTTGAAGCGGCCGCTCGCGATCCCGCCTGGCTCGAGAGTGGCGGCACCTTCGTCCGCAAGGTGGGAAGCTTTGAACTTCCGTCATATGGGGTTGCTCGAATCAAGAGCGACTGATCTCCCATGGCGCTCCAGCGCGTGCCGACCGTCGCGGGTGTCGCGCGACGGCCAGCGAGGAAGTACAGCCTCGTAAGATAGGCCCGCCAGTGAACCGCCTGTGTTGAGATCGATCAATGTAGGAACCGGCGTCCGGCGCTCAACTCCTCCGGAGCACCAGGAGCACGCGCCATGGGCACAAAAAATATCATTGCTCTCATTGTGATCGCCATAGTCATCGTCGGGGGCGCAGTCGCGCTCCGCTACGTCGATACGGGACAGGGTGCCAGGACGAGCCCGGGCATATCGGCCAAAACGGCATCAGACTGAGCAACATCGGCACGGTCCTACGCCCGTCAGCAAGGAGGCCGCCAGCGTGAACCTGTAGGCCCCAAAAGTGGCGGGCAGCCCCGACCGACATCAACCGGCACGCACGAAAATGTGCTGATACCCGGGCTCTGAAGATCTATCGAAAGTGCATATGTCCTGCGTAGGGCCCGGGGCAACAGGGCTAGTTCGATGTTGGATATTGCAATGGGAATTCTCGTTGCGGTGAGCGTCGGCATTTTCCTGGCGCACGCGGTTGACGCCTATTACGAATAGAAAACGCGGGACCGACGCCGCTCTGTTCTTGTGCTGCGGTTATCCACAGCTTATCCACAGGCTGAGCGAACAGATGTGCAATGAATCGCGAACAGACTGGCGGCTCGGCACACGCCCCCGCCGAAGATGTGCCGAGCCTAGCCATGCCAGTGCGCTGATCGATCCGACCGGCTGGGACGAATGATGGCGACAATGTGGCTGCGTCGCTAGAGCTCAAATGCAACACTGTCGAGGGAAATAAGAAGGCCGTCAGGTTCCGCCGGGCCTCAGCTGGCGGCGTGCGCTGCCAGCCGCTGGCAGTTACGGGTGCGATGTCGGCGCCGGCGCTTCATGGCTCCCCCCTGTACATGCGTTCCCGCACGTGTGGAAAAGTGTAACCCCTAAAAGTTTGGTTTGTTTGCCAAAAATGGCGCGAGAGACGGGGCTCGAACCCGCGATCTCCAGCGTGACAGGCCTGGATTCCGCGAGCAGCTTCAACGCCCTCTGATAGGCGGTCGCCGAGGCCGGCGCCAGCGGAGCCGCCTCAACGTCCGGCGTACTTGGGCCGCCACGGCCGTCGCCAAACGACTGGCAGGCGATGTGCTTGTACCTGCACTACCATCGATTCCAGTTGCGGAACGATCAAGCAGAGTGGATCGCTGACCTGCTGCTCGGCGTCAGATTCGAAGACGACGGCCGAATCCGGGAATGGCAACCCCAGGAGCTGCGCGCGATGACAGGTCGCGTGCAGGCCGTCATGGCTTAGGTGCTGCGATGGATTCCAGCACCACCAACCACATCGGATAAAATAGCTCTGCTCCCCCGCGGCCGCCTCAAGGACGCCAGGAGATGGTTCGCCCATCGCGGATGGGCCGTGCTGCCCCAGGGTCGCAGGGGGCAAGCCATCCGTTCATCATCGCCTCCCCGTCGCGTTGATCTTCCCTCGCCCTGATGGAACTCCGTTGCGTCGCCTCAGACGAAGGCACTCAACCCGGTGATCGACTTGCCGACGATCAACGTGTTCATCTCCCTGGTGCCTTCATAGGAATAGATCGCCTCGGCGTCGGCCACGAAACGGCCGATGTGATTTTCGAGCAGGATGCCGTTACCGCCGAGCAGTTCGCGCGCGTAGCCAACGGTCTCGCGGCACTTGACGGTGCAGAATGCCTTCGCCAAGGATGCATGCTCGTCGCGCATCACGCCTTCGTCCTGGAGCTGGGCGAGACGCAGCATCATCGCCTGGGTGGACGTGACGTTGCCGAGCATGCGCACCAGGAGATCCTGCACGAGCTGGAATCCACCGATCGGCCTTCCGAACTGCCTCCGTTCGGTCGCATAGCGCAGCGCGTGCTCGTAGGCGCCCATCTGGCAGCCTACGGCGAACCATGCCACTCCGGTGCGGGTCATCCGCAAGACCTTGGCGGTGTCCTTGAACGAGTTGCCATTCTGGAGACGATCCGCCTCCGGTACGCGGCAATCCTTCAGGGTGATCAGCCCGTTCTGCACGACACGAAGCGCCATCTTGGTCCTGATCTTCTCGACGGAAAAGCCTGGGTTGTCCTTCCCGACGACAAAGCCCTTGACCTGGTTCGAACCCTCCTCGCGCGCCCAGATTACATTGATGTCGGCAAAGGTGGCGTTGCCGATCCACTTCTTCTGGCCATTGAGTATCCAGACGTCGCCCTCGCGCCGGCAGGTCGTCAGCATGCCGCCCGATGTGGCGGAGCCGACCAAAGGCTCCGTCAGCCCGAACGAGCCGATCTTCTCGAAGCGCATCATGGGTGGAAGCCAGCGCTGCTTCTGCGCCTCGTCGCCGCACAGATAGATCGAGCCCGCCGACAATCCGGTGTGCACGCCCCAGAAGGTCGCGAGCGACGCGTCCACCCGCGCCAGCTCCATCGCAACGAAGCCGTTCAACAACCAGTTGCCGCCCACCGCGCCGTAACCCTGGTAGCCGACGCCGCCGATGCCGATTTCGGCCATCTTCGGAATGATTGCGAACGGGAATTCGTCGCGGCCCCAGTACTCCTCGATCACGGGCGCGACGACACCTTCGGTGAAGTCGCGAACGCGCCGCAGCAGCGCGCGTTCGCGATCGTTCAGCACGTTTGCAATTCCATAGAAATCGCCGTTGACCGGCGGCGGTACGTAGTCCGACCGTCCCGTCTGGGTCGCCTGCGGGTTCGCCATCGTTCTCTCCCTCGTGCGTGGATCGCGGCGTCAGGCCGATTTGTTCGGACGAACGCTGGCGCGGATCTCCTCGAGACTCTCCTTCACGCGATGCTGGATGATCTTCACCGCCTCCGCGGTCGATTGCCTTGCGGTCGATGCGCTCTCCTGTGCGCCTTGCACAGTGATCTGGAATACCTTTCGCGCGAATTCGGCCTGCAACGCGATGTTCTCGTGGACCCTGCCGAAGGGCTTGTACTCGCGCGCAAGTGTTGCGGCCTCTTTCAGACCAGCTTCCAGAATCTCGCGCTGCTTCCGTGCCACCGATTGTGCGCCCTGCGCGGCAACCTTCGCGCTTTCACCGAGGGCATCGATGTTTTTCTTCTGGGCCTGCAGCAATTCATCCACCTTCAGCTTCGGCAAGCCGAGATCGCCGCCGAACTTCCTCAACATGTCGATGTATGAGGTCGTGTCCGTCATGATAACCTTCCTTGTTGCTGTGCTCAGAACTAGTGGCGTTCGCCTTCGGACGTTGGAGTGAGATCGCTGGCGCGACTGGCCGTTCGCAACATCAGGGAGGATGACTTAGCCTGCGGGCGCTCGTCGGCAAGGAATTCCTCGATCAACTCGGCAGTTTCCGCCGGCCGGGTCACCATGAACAGGTGTCCGTCATCGATCATGCGCAGTTCGGCATTCGGGATCAGGCCTGCAAGGATATGACCGTTGATCGAGGGGACCAGCGGATCGTCGCTGCCCATCAGCACGAGCGTCTGCTGTCGCAGCGACCATAGCCATGGCAGGCTGGTCCAGCCGGCCAAGGCGAGGAGCTGGTACAGATAGCCGAGATTTCGCGCGCCATGCATTGCGTCTGCATGCCGGCCGATGAGTGACGGGTCGTAGCGAAATGCGCCGCCATAGATGTCCGCCGCGATCCTGTTCATGTAGTCCTTGTCGGTATAGCGCCGCGGCGTTGCCATCTTCCACAACACCGCTGGACTTGCCGGCACCATGGTGAAACCGGGCGCCGTCGCGGCCAGCACCAGCCGCCGGCACAGCTTCGGATATTGATGCGCGAATTGCTGCGCGATCCCGCCACCCCACGACACGCCGGCGGCGTCGACCTCGGCGTAACCCAGCTCCGCAACAAGACCAGCGGCCAGCCGGGCCAGCGTCGAGGGGCGATACGGAAGAAGTGGCCTCGGCGAGGCGCCGACGCCGGGCACGTCGAATATGATCGCCGTCGTGCTCGTGAGTGCCTCGAGAAACGGCTTCGCCAGCTCCCAGTTGGCACCGATCCCGTTGAACAGCAACAGCGGCGGTTTCCGCTCGCCGCCGTGCCTGATGGCGACCCGGAGCGACTGCTCATAGATCACAATTTGCCGCACACTGATCTCGCCCGGCTTGCCCGTAGCGGTCTGCGTCGCCGGCTGCGTGTTCGTCGTGGCGTCATTCAAAGACGTAAGTCCCCGGAGCTGGAGCGAGGACTGGATGATGCTGGTTGCCGGGCGATGCTGGCGCATCGACTTCCTCGCCCGACCGCGCGTGAAGCCAATCCCGCCAGTCGAGCCACCAGCTTCCCTTCCGCTTCTCGGAAGCAGCCAGGAACGCGTCCGGTCCGGCTGGATTGACGGGGCCGATCATGAAGGAGGCCTTTGGATTCGCCGGCGGATTGAGAAGGCTCTGCAGGTGACCGCTGTTCGAAAGCACGAAGGTCGTGCCAGCGCCCATGATCTGCGCCGTCCTGTGCACGCCTTTCCAGGGCGTAATGTGGTCCGTGACACCTGCAACGACGTAGCAGTCAGCCTTGACCTTGCTCATGTCGATTGCCGCGTCGTTCAGCGCGAGCTTTCCCGCGTTGACGAACGGATTCGTGAAATAGAGATCGAGGTAATCGCCGTGGAGGCGGGCCGGAAGCCGGGTCGTATCGGCATTCCAGTACAGGATATCGAAAGCCGGAGGCTGATTGCCGAGCAGGTAATTGTTGACCCAATAGTTCCAGATCAGATCGTTCGGCCGCATCCACGCGAACATCCGCGCCAGCTCGTGACCGTCGACCATGCCGCGGAGTCGCGAGGCCTCCTTGGCAGCGTGCATGGTTTCCGGGGTCATCAGGCAGCCGAACGCGCTCTCATCGGCCGTGTTCGGGTCAAGCAGGCAGACCGCCAAGACCATGTTCCTGACCTTCTCAGCGGGGCCGCCCAGCGTTGCGAAATATGCCGTCGAGGTGATTCCACCGGAGCAGGAGCCCATCATGGAGATGTCGTCGCTGCCGGTGATCTCGCGCGCAGCGTCGACGGCTTCGTCCAGCGCCGCGACGTACCTGTCGAGGCCCCATTCACGGTTGGCCGCGGTCGGGTTGCGCCAGCTCACGCAGAAGACCTGTATGCCACTCTCGAGCAGAAAGCGGACCATGCTCTTGTCGGGCGAGAGATCGAGCGCATAGTACTTGTTGATCTGTGGCGGCGTGATGAGCAGCGGCCGCTTCCAGACCTTCGGCGTCGTCGGAGTATACTGGATGAGCTCCAGCAGCTCGTTGCGAAAGATCACTGCACCCGGCGTGGTCGCGAGGTTCTCGCCAACCTTGAACGCGTCGCGATCGACCATCGACGGCATGCCGCCGTTCCGGGCGAGGTCGTCGACATAGTTCTTCAGTCCATGCCAGACGCTGCGACCACCAGTGTCCACGAATTTGCGGATCGCCGCCGGGTTAGTCAGAATCGCATTGGTGGGAGCGACCGCGTCGATCAGGATTTCCGTGACCAGATGCGCGCGGGCCTTGTCGATATCGCTCAGGCTCGTCTTGTCGACGAAACCGCTGACCGCGTCGCCCCAAGCGAGATAGGCCTTGAGCATTCCGCTGTGCAGCGCGCTCTCCTTCCAGGTAGCATCGGAAAATCGCCGGTCGCCGGCCTGCGGCGTACGCTCCGACTTGCCGACGAGGATAGAGCCAAGCTCGCCGAGGAAGGACAACCATTGCTCGGTCGCGACCTTCGGCTCGTTGACGATCGCCTTGAACACGACGCCTGCGCTGTCGACGAGATCCTGGCCCCGGATGCCGACGAGGGGATTGAGCGCCAGTGTATTCCGGGACGCGTCTTCCGATATCCCCTCGTTGAGCGGAATTTGTTGGCGGTTCTCGGCGTTCATTGTCGTTGTGCTCCCGCTGCGGGGATCAGGAGCGCGAGCGTCTCGGCGATCAAGGCGGGTTTCTCCGATCCCTCCACTTCCAGCGTGTTCTGGGTCTTCATGATCACCTGTCCGCCGTCTTTCGGCTCTACGCCGGCGAGCACGACGCGCAATCTCACGCGCGCGCCGGCCGGTACCGGCGCGAGAAAGCGGACCTTGTCGATCCCGTAGTTCAGCCCGGCCGCAGCGTCGCGCGGGATGACGCCGATCTCCATGGCGAGCGGAGCGACCATCGCGAGCGTTAAATAGCCATGGGCGATCGGACCGCGAAAAGGACTCTCCCGCTTCGCTCTCTCGACATCGACGTGAATCCACTGGCGATCGCCCGTACAGGACGCAAAGGTGTCGATGCGCGCCTGGTCGATCGCTACCCAGTCGGAAAGGCCAAGCTCCTGGCCAACTCGTTCGCTGAGCCCAGCAAGAGTGAGATTGCTCACGTTTTCCTCCCCGTTCGTGGCTGTGGCGGACGGCTACACGTTGCCGTACCGCTTCCGCAGCTCCTGCTTGTTGATCTTGCCAACACTCGTCTTCGGAATATTCTCGATGAAAATGATCTTCTCCGGGATGCCATATTTCGAAATGACACCCTTGTCCGCGAACACCTTGAGATGGTCCTTGATGGCGGTGTCGCTGACGCCGTTCGTCTCGGACTCCTGCTTGACCACGAGCGCCAGCGGCCGCTCGCCCCACTTCTCGTCCTTGACGCCGATGACAGCAGCATCGGCAACGCCGGGGCATTGCGAGATCAGGTCCTCGATCTGCAATGACGACACCCATTCGCCGCCGGTCTTGATGACGTCCTTGATGCGGTCGGTGATATGCACGTAGCCGTCCGGGCTCACCACCGCGATATCGCTGGTGTGCAGATAGCCTCCGGCCCAGAGCTGTTCTGATCCTTCGGGATTGTTGAAGTAGCCTTGCGTGAGCCAGGGTGCGCGCAAGACGATCTCACCGGCGGACTTGCCGTCATGCGGCACGTCGTTCATGTCGTCGTCGACAATGTGCAAGTCCACCAGCGGCCCGGCCATGCCGGCTCGCGTGCGAAACTCGACCTCGCCGTCTGAATCGCCCGTGAGGTCCTTCGATCTGACGTGGGAAACCGCGGCAAGCGGGCCGGTCTCCGACATCCCGTAGCCGGCAAAGATGTCAATGCCTGCGGCCAGGGCCTGCTTGGCGAGAGCCTTGGGCAAGGCGGAGCCTCCGATCACCATCTTGAGGCCATTCAGATCGACTTTCGCCTTGTCGGCGGCGTCCAGCAGCATCCGGAGGATGGTCGGCACCCCATGGGTGAAGGTCACGCCCTCGCCTTTGATCAGCTTGATCAGCATCGCCGGCTCGTAGCGTCCGGGATAAACCTGCTTCGCTCCGGCGAGCGTCGCCGACCATGGGAAGCCCCAGGCGTGAACGTGGAACATCGGCGTGATCGGCATGTAGACGTCGTCACGCGAGAAGCGGCCCTGCGAGCCCGCTATCCCGAACAGGGCGAGTCCCGCCAGCGAGTGGAGCACAAGCTGGCGGTGACTGTAATAGACTCCCTTGGGCAGACCGGTCGTGCCGGTCGTATAGAAGGTGGTCGCCTGCGTGTTCTCATCGAAGTCAGGAAACTCGTAGTCGGGCGAGGCCGCAGCAAGCAGGCTCTCGTATTCGCCGATGAAGGACAGGCTGCCTGTCTGCGGTGCCGGCGCGTCCGACATCACGATCAGCCGTTTGACCTTCGGCAATTGGGACTTTAGCCCTTCCAGCAAGCCGACGAACTCTTCGTTCACGAGAAGCGTCGACGAACCTGCGTGATCGATCGTGTAGGCGATCTGCTCGGGCGACAGCCGGACATTCACCGTTTGCAGCACGCACCCCATCATGGGGATCGCGAAGAACGCCTCGAGAAACCGGTGGCTATCCCAATCAAGGACGCCGACAGTGTCACCGGGCTCGACCCCCGCCTTGCTCAAGGCCGATGCCAGGCGGCCGATGCGCTCTCTGGTCTGGCGATAGGTGAAGCGGCTGAGATCGCGATAAACGATCTCCTGATCCGGCGCCTGAACGCGCGGCGTGTGCCACAACTGCTTCAAGATAAGAGGAAATTGATAGGCAGATTTGGCGGTCTGAATCAGCCTTCCGACCATGGCGGCCTCCCTCGACGTCTCGCTCCCCCGCGGGCCAGCGTCCGCGCTTCTGAGCGAGCGGATCGCCTGGTCTGCCGGCGTGCCTCACGACGGTCCCGCCGCGCGACGCGAACGCAAGCCTCGCGCGCGGCCCCGTGCTTGTGAAGGTCCGGAACGGACAACGCCCGGTCCGGGCCGGACAGCCTGCGCCTCAAACCGTCAGCCGGTCTTGAACGAAATTGCTGCGACCTGAGTCAGCAGGAAGTCTTACGGCACTGCACAATAGGCGACGAGCGCCTTTGAACCACCGCAAGACTGCTGTTCTGTTTCGACAGCAATGCAGCATATGCTTGTGGTCGATCCAGGTTGGCTGGCGCGTTTCACAGGCAGGTTCAATTGGGCGATTCCAGGCAGCCCGGCAAGACGATCTATGCGAGGGGAGCGCCGGTCGTCGGACTAAACGAACGCGTCTACGAGTCGACCAAACTCGCGGCCCTGTTCGACGAGCTTGTCAGACAGGGGCACCCGGCCAACGAGATCTTAAGAAACGTCTCTCTCAGGGAACACGACGTGCACTCTCCGAAGACGAGGATTTCGCTCGCGCAATTGATGACGGTTTGCGAGAACGCCATTCGACTCTCGAGCGACCCGCACCTGCCCTATCGCATCGGCTCGTCCATCCATATCTCCACCTACGGCATGTACGGATTTGCTATTCTTTGCTGTCCCGACTTTCGCGACGCCATGGCCTTTGCGTGGCGTTATCACTCGCTTGCCGCGCCGCTTGCAGCGATCGAGTTCAGGGAAGAGAAAGGGTTCGGAAGCTGGACCATTGAACCCAATGCGCGCGCAGCAATCGATCCACGGGTCTACCGCTTCATCACCGAGATGCAGATCGGTATCCACATCTCGTTGATGCGCGACGTCATGGGCGCCGCATTCGCGCCCGATCACGTCAGCCTGACCTATTCTGAAGCCGATGGTTTCGGGCTGCCCGCGGATCTGATCGGATGTCAGGTACATTTCGAGCGCGGGCTCAACTGCATCGTTTTTCGTTCGGACTGGCTGGACCAGGCTGCACGTCTCGGAAACAAGACGACCTATCCGATGGTCGTTGCACTTTGCGATAATCTGCTGGACGAACTGAAATTACGAGTTGGGATCGCCGGGGAGATCCGCGCACTTCTGCTGCGGGATATCGCCAACCCTCCAACCCTTGCCGATGTGACGAAAGTGCTCGACGTCAGCGACCGCTCGCTGCGGCGTCAGCTTCGGCAGCAAGGCATCTCTTTTCGCGGCCTCCTGGATGAGCTCCGGACACTCATGGCGCTGAAATATCTGCGCACGACCAAGCTCGCCAACGAGGACATTGCGCTGGCGCTGGGCTTCAGCGACGCCGCAAATTTTCGCCGTGCATTTCGCCGCTGGACGAAGAGGTCACCCAGCGAGTTCAGAACCGAATAGTCTACCAGTCGCGCAAAACGGCGCTTTCAGCTCGCTGTTTGGCGTATGAGCTAAAATCCGCACTTGACGGATCTTAACCACCCCAGCCCGCAAAGGGATTGTGACCTAGTTCTGGTTGGTCATTGTAAGGGTCCGGTTGAGAGATCGCCCGCGGCGGGGGTGAATAGGCCCACCCCGAAACGGGACCCATGATCAAGCCGTGGGTGGAACGAACCACGGCATGCTGCCGGTGTGCATGACGCGCCGTAGCGGCGGTGACAGGGGCACACAGAGCAATCAAAAGGCTCAAGGCCAGAACAAAACGCATGGCATTTCTCCAATCGACCTGTCACAACTAGCGAAGTGAGATCCGGACTGCGTCGCCGCAACGTGTAACTCCTTCACGACTAGTCACATCGGCGGCATCACGCACGACAGGCCGCTTTTGCAGCTCCGCACTTGGTAACAGAGGAATAAGAAGCTCGTGACTGCGCTGGCCACGATCGGCCCTACAACTCAGGTTCGGAGACCGTCGCAGAACGGGCCAAAGCTTTGGTCGCGTCAGCGACCGACGCCCTCTCGGCTCGCCGCTCGTAGTCGTCGGCAAGGGCCTTCAGCTGAGCCACAACCACTTCGTCGGTCATGGTTTGGGCAGCGCGAAGCAGCGTCCGTGCTGTCTGCAAGTACTGCTTACCCCGCTGTGAGATCTGGAAATTCATATTGCCCTCGCGCGATTCTGCGGCAGTTCGTTCAAGGCGATTTGGAACCAGGTCAGCCAATTGCGATCACTTTCGCGGCGAGTTCTGAAGCGATCGACGCACGCCCTGGAACAAAGAGGGGTCCGCCACGAGTAGTACCGGACGAGACCAAACTTGCCGTCACAGACTGCGCATCGCGTGGCTTTGCCGTGTCCAAGACTTTCGGTGCGGTTGGGCATTGTCGTCTCCTCTTGGCTTTATCGTAGCTATTTGCCGATCTTCCCTCTCTAACTGTTACTCGCAGCGAGCCCGCGTTCTTCCAACGCATGCACCCTAAGACAATCGGGATGAACGGCTCAATCGAACCTAGGTAGAGATCCGCCATCTGAAGTGATCACGGAACCATACGAAGGTCTGGGAGCGCTCTCCCCCAGTCGTAGAGGTGAACTTCACCCGCCGCACCAGAAGACCGCCGAATGCTCTGTTGATCTTGCTTGATCCGAAATGCGCTGAACCCGCCTTCTCGTTTGCAGCAATTTGGCGCGATTTGCCCGGCTTTACTTGCGACGGCAGCACCTGCGCGCCAAATCAAGCACGGTGAAACAATGGAATGATGCCGCCGATGTGACCAACCGTGAAATCACTACGGACTGGGGTAGTTCGGTTCACACATCACATATGAAACGAGCCAGCGAACGCCCGTCGACGCATTCAACTTTGAAGCAACTCTGGACAAGCATTCTGTGTCGCGCTTCCGGTAATGGGCTTGGTCTCTGGGTGACGACAACTTGGGAGAACTGGATGAGCAAGCTTCTAACTTATGCGGCAGCCGCGGGCTGTCTTGTGTCTTTTGCGTCCGCGGCAGAGGCCCGCTCCGCGTACGATGGATCCTGGGACCTTGTCTTTGTGACGCAAAGAGGCGCTTGCGATGCGACCTACAACTTCTCCGTCAACATCAACGACGGAATTGTCACGCATCCGAATCTCGTCAGGTTCAGAGGCTACGTCGCGCGATCGGGAGCGGTTCGCGCTTCGGTGACGGTTCAGGACAAATATGCCTCGGGCTCCGGAAGGCTGTCGGGTGCTTCCGGCCGAGGGTCCTGGAGTGGCTATTCGGGAAGCGCGCGCTGCTCCGGCTATTGGACCGCGCAGCGAAACTAGCCTGCACCGTGGAAGCGCGGGTATCTTCGGCCCGAACTGTCGAACGGATTCGGGCCGATTTCCCTTCAGCTCATCCTGACATCATCGATTGGTCGTCTCAAGTTGACGAGCTTCGACCTCAGTACCGGATCCTGATCGCGGCTCTACAGCCTGCGCGCCGTCCAATTGATTGGCCTGCCAGCCAACGTTCAGGCCAAGCTGTCCTGCCGCCATCACCGCGGCGCGAGCCAGGATCCCTCCGTAGGTCGGATAGGCTAGCGGGATCTGGGCCAGATCGTCGACGCGCATACCGGCGGCGATGGCGATTGCCGCCACCTCGGCGATATCCACCGCACGCTCGCCGATCACGTGACACCCGATCACCTTGCAGGTCTCGCGATCAGTGATCAGCTTGCAAAAGCCAAATGTGCGCCCGTCGATGAGTGTCCGCGTGGTCACATCAAAATGAACGATTGAGGTCACGATATTGTGCGACTCGCGCGCCTTTGCCTCGGTAAGGCCGGCCTGTGCATATTCCGGCTCCGTGAAACTGCCCATCGGGCTCACCTGATCGACGAGCGGCATCGTCGGCCCCTTCACGGCATTGGTCGCTGCCACCCAGCCGCCCTGGATGGCCTGGGGAACGAGCATGAGATGCCCGGTGATATCGCCGGCCGCAAAAATATGCGGCGCCGATGTGCGCAGATATTCATCGACCTTCACGAACTTTCGCTGGTTGAGTTCGATTCCGGCTGCCGCGACGTTCAGCTCGCTGGTCTCGGCCACCCACCCTACCGCCACGACCACGAGTGTGGCTTCGGCATCGAACCGCTGTCCGTCCTTTGTGAAGATCATCCGCACGCCGGTAGCCGTCTTTTCGAACGCCTCGATCGAACCAAAAGCTTCGTGGACAGCAATTCCCGATTGGCGCAGGGCGACGGTGGCTGCTGCCGATATGTCGGCATCCTCGGTCGCCAGGATTCGCGGGCCAGCTTCGAACAGCTGAACTCGCGAACCAAACGCGTTGAAGATCGATGCAACCTGCATCCCCGTCGCACCTGCGCCAATGATCAGCATGGACGGCGGGACCGACGTCAGGGCCCATGCGTCGCTGTGCGTGCTCGTCAGCTCGAATCCCGGGATGGGGAGCCGCCGACTCACGCCACCCGTACAGATGACGATCTTGTCGCCGTGCAGCCGAAGGCCACTGCGGGTCTCGACCGTATGCGGGTCGACGAAGCGCGCCATCCCGGCGCGCTCGTGGATGGTTACTCCCTGGGAATCGATTTGGCGGCGCAACGAGGAATTCGTGCGTACGTCCCTGACGATCTCGCGAGCGCGCCCAAGAAGCCGGGAATAGTCCAGAACCGGTTCGCTGATAGTGATGCCGTATTGCCCCAATTGCCGCGCATCGCGCAGCAGCCTGCCAGCATGGGCCAGGGCCCGGACGGGAACAGGGCCGTCGTTGGCGGCCATGCCGCCGAATGCCGCGCTCGTCACCAGCGCAGTCCGCGCCCCCAAATCTGCAGCACGAAGCGCAGCAGCAACGCCAGCCGGCCCAGCGCCAACAACAAGCACGTCAGTCATTTGATTGTCTCCATAGCAGGCAAGAGCAGCCGGCACTTTCCGGCAAGACCTGACATCTTGCTTGCACTGGTTTGCTGCGGCCGGGATGATCTTGCGTCCTCTCGCGCATTGTGGCGGCAAGTGTTCCACCACGCACTAGCGCCGCGGCTGCCAACGCCGCGGCTTTCCCGCAAATCCGTTCAAATTCCCGCAAGCCAATTCGCGAAGCCAACTACGCGGGACGATACGGATTGTCGCAACATCTTTGCCGACATGCGGACCTACGCTCATGATGAGACTGGCTGCCCTGCTTGCTTCTGTCGCTATCAACGCTTCGACGATTCCGGCAGTCGCGTCGGAATGCGCCTCAAGTAGAGATGTCGACGTTTCTCGCGCCCGCTGGGCAGCAGTGCGCTCGCAGCCGACAAAGCCCGACGATCAAGCGAGCTGCCGCGCCTATGCCGCCTCATTCTATGAATCGGTGAAGCTCCGCCAGGAGGCCGCCTTGTGCAGCCGCGACACAGACCAGGCGCGGAACCTGACCATTCTCGATTCAGAGATCGACGCCTTCAACAACTTGCTGGCAACGAGATGCGGCACCTAGGCATCTCCAGCGGTTGCAGATGGTGACACATCGCGAGAATCCTGTTCGATTGATTGCACCGCGTACAGAGAACTTCGCAGGCGCTGCCAGATCCGCCAATTCATCGCGATCATGCTCAAAAGAATGGTGGATGGATCGCCACGCGCCAATTCGTGGCAAGAGCGTGGTCCAGTCACACCTTGGTGTCAGCGCCGGGAAGCCATGAGGTCCGCGACCGCTGGACGCGATTCGACGCAAGGCCGTGTATTCACGGCAGTTTTCGCTGGCATTCATACCTTCGTGTGATGATAATGCCGCCGATTGCGTGTTATGATCTTGCTGGCTGGAACGTGGCATGCCTTTGGCACCGGACGAGCCGCCCGTCGTACACATCGTCGATGACGACGATTCTCTGCGCGAGGGGCTCGCCAGCCTGCTGCGCTCGGTCGGCCTGAGGGCATTGACCTATAGCTCTACGCAGGAGTTTTTGCAGACGGATTGTCTGGACGCTCCCGGATGCATTGTTCTCGACATCCGCCTGCCGGGAATGAGCGGATTGGACTTTCACGAGCAGCTTGCCGGTCTGGGCATACGCCTGCCCGTGATCCTGATGACCGGGCATGGCGATATTCCAATGTCGGTTCGGGCGATGAAGGCTGGTGCGGTGGATTTCCTCCCGAAGCCTTTCCGCGATCAGGACATGATCGATGCTGTTACGGTGGCGATCAACCGGGACCGGATGCAGCGTGAGAAAGACGGCCAGTCGCTGGCCATTGCCGATCGCTACGCAACGCTTTCCCCGCGCGAGCGCGAGGTCATGGCGTTGGTGACGGCAGGCAAGCTGAACAAGCAGGTCGCGGGAGATCTCGGGCTCAGCGAAGTGACGGTGAAGATACATCGTGGCGCGGCGATGCGAAAAATGGGAGCCCGTTCCCTGGCTGACCTGGTTCGCATGGCGGATGCCTTGAAGGACACCAAAGCACGGTGAGGCACATCGTGAACCTCGGAAGATTTGCAGGCCAACGCGAGTCAAGTCGCCGCGGGGGCTTGAATGGAAACACCGCACTTGATTGCCATTGTTGACGATGATGACCAGCCTGGCCGACGCCGAGGCGATTGCCGTGACGCCATCGCATTGCTAGTCTACGAAGCGTCGATCGTCCGACAATCTGGAAAACACTGGATATCTCGCCTGAAGGCCCGAACGAGACCCAGTTGGCCGAGTCCGACAAGTGCTGTATGCGTTGAACAGCGATCCGGATGGTAGCTCTCAGGTTTTGTGGGAGGATGGCGAGCGCGTCTTCTGCCGAGGGTTGCGCGTCGGCGATGACGGCAACCGGAGCTCCGTGCTGGTCGTTTTGCCTGCAGCCGAGCACCCGTCGCGCTCGAGCCTCGATCGCCTTGCTCACGAATACGCCTTGAAGGATGAGCTCGATCCGACGTGGGCGGCGCAACCGCTTGAGCTCACGAACGACGGCTCCCGGCCTGTGCTGGTGCTTGAGGACACGGGCGGCGAGGCGCTCCACCAACTCTTGGGCGCGCCGATGGATGTGGAAGGCTTCTTACGGCAGGCCATCGGTATTGCCACGGCTCTGGGCAAACTCCATCAGCGCGGCCTCGTCCACAAGGACATCAAGCCGGCCAACGTACTGATCAACCGCACGACCGGCGCGGTACGGCTCACCGGGTTTGGGATCGCCTCGCGTCTCTCCCGCGAACGACAGGCCGCCGAGCCTCCCGAGACGCTCGCTGGTACACTGGCCTACATGGCACCCGAGCAGACCGGACGAATGAACCGTTCGATCGACTCCCGCAGCGACCTCTACGCGCTCGGCGTCACCTTCTACCAAATGCTCACCGGCTCCTTGCCGTTCACCGCCGCTGATCCCATGGACTGGGTGCATTGCCACCTCGCCAGGACGCCCTTGGCACCCGCTGATCGATTGAAGGAGGTCCCCGGCGTCGTTTCGGCGATCATCATGAAGCTGCTCGGCAAGACGGCCGAGGACCGCTATCAGACTGCAGCCGGTCTCGAGCGCGATCTTCGCAGGTGTCTGACCGAATGGGAGGCGCAGCGCCGGATCGACGACTTCCCGCTTGGTGAATATGACACGCCCGACCGGCTCCTAATCCCCGAGAAGCTTTACGGGCGGCAACGCGAGGTCGAGATATTGCTCACCTCGTTCGATCGCATTGTGGGCGGCGGCGCCCCGGAACTGGTCCTGGTCTCCGGCTACTCCGGGATCGGAAAATCCTCAGTTGTCAACGAGTTGCACAAGGTACTCGTGCCGCCCCGCGGGCTTTTCGGCTCTGGCAAATTCGATCAGTACAAGCGCGACATTCCGTATGCCACGCTCGCGCAGGCCTTTCAGAACCTTATCCGCCCCCTCCTGAGCAAGAGCGAAGCGGAACTGAGCAAATGGCGCGATGCACTTCGCGATGCGCTGGGCTCGAACGGCAGGCTCATTGCAAACCTAGTTCCTGAATTGCAGCTCATCATCGGAGAAGCGCCGCCGGTTCCCGACCTACCGCCGCAGGACGCCCAGCGGCGGTTCCAGCTCGTCTTTCGACGGTTTATCGGAGTGTTCGCAAAGCCTGAGCATCCGCTTGCCCTGTTCCTCGATGATCTGCAATGGCTCGATTCGGCAACGCTCGATCTGATCGAGGATCTTCTGACCCAATCGGATGTGCGTCACCTGCTGCTGATCGGGGCGTACCGGGACAACGAAGTCAATTCCTCTCACCCGCTGATGCGCAAGCTCGATGCGATCCGGAAAGTCGGAGCGCCTGTGCAGGAGATCGTCCTTGCGCCGCTTGGCCGCCAAGACCTGACGCAATTGATCGAGGACGCGCTTCGCTCCGAGCCGGAACGGGCCGGTGCACTGGCAGAGCTGATCCAGGACAAGACGCAGGGCAATCCATTTTTCGCCATTCAGTTTATTGGTTCACTTGTCGAGGAGGATTTGCTCACATTAGATTATCACGAAGGCCAATGGTCATGGGATGTCAGCAGGATCCGCGCCAGAGGTTACACCGACAACGTGGTGGATCTCATGGTCGGCAAATTGAGTCGCCTGCCGGCCGAGACGCAGCGCGCATTGCAGCTACTCGCGTGCATGGGCAACAGCGCCGAGTTCGACTTCCTTGAGATGGCGTCAGAGCATTCGAACGAAGAAATGCATCGCCGGCTTTGGGAAGCGCTGCAAGCGGGCCTCATCTTCCGCACCGACCAGTCCTACACCTTTCTTCACGACCGGGTGCAGGAGGCGGCCTACTCCCTGATCCCGGAAAACGTACGCGCCGAGACGCATCTGCGAATAGGAAACCTGCTTGCAACACGCATCGCCCCGGAAAAGCAGGAGGAGACGGTATTCGAAATCGTCAATCAGCTGAACCGCGGATCCGCCTTGATCACGTCAGCCGAGGAGCGCAAGCGCCTCGCCGCCTTGAACCTCATGGCCGGCACACGCGCCAAGAGCGCGACGGCGTATGCCTCGGCGCTTTCGTATCTCCGAATTGCCCGTGCGTTGTTGACCGAAGCGAGTTGGGAGGATGAGTACGAGCTGATTTTCTCTGTGGAATTCAACACGGCCGAGTGTGAATGGCTGACTGCCAACATGGTGCCAGCGGAGAATCGGCTTTTGCTGCTGGCGCAACGTGCCAAAGCCGCGCACGATGTCGCTGTCGTCACACGCTTGCGCATTTCGCTCTACATTACCTTGGACCGCACCGTTCGCGCAATCGAAGTCGGAGTGGAGCAGCTTCGAAGGTTTGGAATCGAATGGTCAACTGATCCCACTGAGGAGGAGATTCACGCGGAATACGGTCGCTTGCGGCAGCGCGTTGGGGAGCGTCCCATTGAGATGCTTGTCGATCTGCCGGCAATGAAAGACCCGGACTTGCTCGCGCCTATGGAGATTCTGCTCGCCATCCTCGCCCCCACCGTGCTTGCCGATAAGCAGCAGCTCCACGACCTTACCGTCCTCCGCATGGCCAACCTGAGCCTGGAGCATGGTCACTGCGATGGATCGCCCCTGGCGTTTGCCCACGTGAGCCATGTGATTGGTCCTCGTTTCGGCCACCACCGTGACGGCTTCCGGTTTGGCCACCTGGGCGCGTCGCTCGCTGAACGCGACGATTTCGCGCGCTTCCGCGGTAAGGTCACTTGTGTTGTCGGCTACACCGTCTTGCCTTGGACCCATCCCATCCAGACCGCTTCCGCGACGATCCAGCGCTCGCTAGGTCTGTGTCAGGAGGCCGGCGACCTGATGTTTACGAGCTTTTGCCAGGCCCACTCGATCTCGTTAGGCCTCGCGTCAGGAACTCAGCTGGAAGACCTGGAGGCGGAAGCCGAACGTTATCTCGAGTCCACTCGCCGGGCGCACTTCGGCCTCATCACGGATATTCTCACGACCCAGCTCGCACTCATTCGGACGCTCCGCGGCGTGACGCCGAAATTCGGCCAGCTCAGCGATGGGCACTCGGACGAGCTCCAGATGGAGCAGCATTTATCCGGCAACCCGGCGCTAGAATCAGCCGCGTGGTTTCACTGGATACGAAAAATGCAGGCGCGCTATCTTGCGGGGGACCATGCGGCCGCCGCGGATGCTTCGTCGCACGCGCAGCTTTGGAGACCTCGCGCATATTGGGAAACGGCCGAATCCTGCTTCTATGTCGCGCTTTCCAGCGCGGCGTCGTGGGATTCCGCTCCTCCCGAGAGGAAACAGCAGCATTTCGAGACCCTGATAGCTCAACACAAGCAGCTCGACTTTTGGACGCAGAGCTGTCCTGAGAATTTCGAAGACCGTGTGGCACTCGTGGCTGCGGAGATCGCGCGCATCGAAGGCCGCGAGCTTGACGCGATGCGCCTCTATGAGCAGGCCATCCGCGCGGCCCGCGACAACGGGTTCGTTCACAACGAGGCGCTCGCCAATGAGCTGGCCGCGCGTTTCTACGCTGGGCGCGGCTTCGAGACCAGTTCCCAGGCGCATCTGCGAAACGCGCGACAGAGCTATCTGCGGTGGGGAGCAGACGGAAAGGTGCAGCAACTCGATCAGCTCGATCCGTGGCTGAGACAGGACGAGCGCGCGCCGGGCCCAACGGGCACAATTGAAACCGCGGTTGAACATCTGGACCTCGCCACCGTTCTCAAAGTTTCGCAGGCCGTATCGGGCGACATCGTCCTGGAAAACCTGCTCGAGACTCTCATGCGTACCGCAATCGAGCAGTCAGGTGCCGTCCGCGGGCTGCTCATTCTTGCGCGCGAGACCGGACCGCGGATCGTGGCCGAAGCTACGACCGGCGACACCATCGTCGTACAGTTGCGCGATGAGCCGTTGGCCGTAACCTCGCTTCCAGAGTCGGTCGTCCACTATGTCCTGCGTACCCGAGAGAGCGTCATTCTTGACGATGCAGCGGCCAGCGCCCTGTTCGCAGCCGATCCCTACGTCCGTCAACGCCAGGCCCGTTCGGTTCTTTGCATGCCGTTGCTCTACCAGGGCCAATTGATGGGTCTCCTCTACCTCGAGAACAATCTAACTCCTCGTATTTTTGCGCCCGCCCGGATCACGGTATTGAAGCTGCTGGCGGCGCAGGCCGCGATCTCGCTGGAGAATACCCGTCTATACCGCGATCTGGCAGAGCGCGAAGCGAAGATCCGGCGGCTCCTCGACGCCAACATCATCGGAATCATCATTTGGGACTTCGAAGGTCAAATCCTAGAAGCCAATGACATATTTCTCCGCATGCTGGGATTCGACCGTGATGATCTCGTTGGGGGCCGCATACGCTGGACGGACTTGACGCCGCCAGAATGGCACGACCAAGCTGCGCAGGCGCGACAAGAAATAAGGACAACTGGAACCGCACGGCCGTTTGAGCGGGAATATTTCCGCAAGGATGGCAGCCGTGTGCCTGTGCTGATCGGCGCGGCAAGCCTTGAGGCAGACCGGAATCAGGGGATCGCTTTTGTGCTCGACTTGAGCGAACGCAGACAGGCAGAATCCGAATCGCGTGAGAGCGAGCGGCGCTACCGCGAGGCACAGATGGAACTCGCGCACGCCAATCGCGTGGCGACGATGGGGCAACTTACGGCGTCAATTGCTCACGAAGTCAATCAGCCGATCGCGGCCACAAAGGTCAACGCGCAAGCGGCCCTGCGCTGGTTAAATCGTGATGCGCCGGATTTGGAGGAGGCGCGCCAGTTACTGGCCAGGATCGTGAAGGACGGCGACCGAGCCGGCAATGTCGTCAGCCGAATTCGCAACCTCGCAAAAAGGGCGCAGCCGCGAATGGAACCACTTCATATGAATGAAGTGATTGGCGAGGTAATCGAGCTGACGCGGAGCGAAGCCATGAAATGCGATGTCTCCGTACAAACGCAATTTGCCGAAAACTTGTCGGCTGTAACGGGGGATCAGACCCAACTTCAGCAAGTGATCCTCAACTTGATCTTGAACGCGGTCCAAGCAATGAGTGAGAGCGACCTGGACGTACGCGAGTTGCAGATCAGCGCTGAGGCGAACCAGCCAGATGGTGTGATCGTCTCTATCCGGGATTCGGGGCCGGGAATACGCCAGGAAACCCTCGAGCATATTTTCGATCCGTTTTACACGACCAAGCAGGCCGGCATGGGAATGGGATTGGCAATCTGCCGTTCAATTGTCGAAGCACACGGCGGGCGAATATGGGCGACGGCGAACATCCCGCGGGGCGCTGCATTTCATTTCACGCTCCCTGCCGCTTCTGAATGGATCGCGCCGTAATAGTGTCGCCTACCTGGAGCGATGAATTCACCATGTGCTGGCGAATTCATCGATGGCGACTGTCCGACTGCCGTCAGGCGCGCTTGTACTGCTTTAGTCTGAAGGCAAGCGCGACATAGAGGCAGCCGAAGAAGATCGCGTACCAGGCGATCGTCCAGACCAGCCCCAACGCGCCAGCACCAGGTTGGGCCAACAGGACGGCGCCAAAGGCGATCGACAGCACGCCGTTAAGAATGAGCAGCCATTCATGCTGCAGCACCTTGCGTAGCGCGATTGCGCCCCAGATCTGCAGGGCGCCGATGATAATCGCCCAGACCGCGATGAACATCAGCAGCACCAGCGTCGTCGCGCCGGTGTAGTAAAATGTCACGACACCGGCGAGGATGCCAGCGAGGCCGCTCAAGCCCAGCCACCAGCGCGGACCCGCGTCGCCACCGGATGCATTGAAAGCCGCCCAGATTGCGATAACGCCGTCCATGAGGGCGTAAGCTCCCCACAGCAAGGTCAACGTGACCAGCGTAAGGCCAGGCCAGGAGAACGCCAGAACGCCAAAAGCAATGGCGGCAATCCCGCGCAACAGCAAGAGCCACCAATTGTCGGCCAGCGAACGCATTACTTCGGACCCGGAACGGCCCAGCTTTAGTCCAGCCTGGGCATGTGTATCAGCCATTCTGATTCTCCGTCTGGTTTACCTTGGTGTGGGGAGAGCGGAGACGATGGTCGCTCCGCCAGCTGGTATCATCTCAGTCGATCCCGGAGGCATTGCCAGAATGCAGTCGCCTCCGGGATCTTCGTCCGGCTAGTTGGCGTAATCGAACTCTGGCGCTGCCTTCAACGCCTCCCTTGTGGCGCCAGGCAGAACCAGCTTGTCGCCGTTCAGCTGGAACTGGGAAACCGGAATGGCGACGTTGTGCTTGGCCACGGCGAGGAAACCGCCGGCGTTGATGATGGCGTACGACACCGATTTGTCGGTCGTGACGATGATGTCGTCGACCGATCCGACGCGCTCATCCGTGTTGTTGTAGACGGGATGGCCGAGGATTTGCCGCTTGGCGCTCCAGCCGACCGCGACATCACGCAGCTCGCCGTAACTCACGCCGAGGAGAGTGGATCCGGCAACCTGCGCATACGACATCGCGGGCGCGCTCAACGCGACGCCCGCAACCATGGCGAAGTGGAAGAGTTTCATGACATTCTCCAAGCTTGGACGATAATGGCTTAAGCCTGTTTCGCCAGCTCGGCCTGGACGCGGCCGTCAATCGCGTCGAGAACCGCGAGGTTCGCTTGCTCAATCGACGCGAGGGCGTAGTCGATCGCAAAACTCGCTTCCCATTCCAGCCGGTCGGCGCGGTGGTCAGCACGCTTCACATCGTGATTGTGTTTGGCCTCAGTGACGTTCGCCTTGAGCGCGGCGATGTCGGCAGCGACCTTCGTCTTCACGACATTCCAGTCCCGCGCGGCGTTGTCGTTGGCGGATTTGATCTTCTGATTGACCTTCTCGACGGCCGTCGTCGCATCGGCACGCGCCTTCTGCTTGCGAACCTCGATCTTGTCGTGCGCTTCCTTCTGCGCCGCCGCGAAAGCTTCTTCAGCATGCTTCGCGCGAACCGACAGGTCGGCGAGTTGTTCTGAGAGTGGCTTGGTCATGATTTTCTCCATCGGTAACTCGTTGAGCGGCGACATCACCGCACGAGGTTGAGAGTGTGCGAAGGAAACTGCACCGCGCTGCGCAACACCGCTTGTACGATCTTGCCTTCCTTAGGAGGGAGTTTTCCAATCTTCAGGGGTCGGCAAAGCAGCAGCAGGAGTTGACGGACCTCGTGACCAAAAGACCGTCGTGGGCTGCAAACCGTTAGTCGAGCTTCAGCCCGAGCGATTTGACTACCGGAGCCCAGAGTGCAACGTCGGCGGCAAGGGACTGGCGGACTTTGAATCGAGGACGGGTTCGAAGCCTCCCTCGATTAACGACAGCTGGTTGGCGGGCTCCGCAAGCGCTGTGCGGGTGGCCTGCAAGACGACCGTGCCGAGCAGAGGCTTCATCTTCTCGGCCCAAGGGCGAGCGATGGCGTCGAACGCACCACCCGACGGAAAAGGGACCACGAGCCGGATTGGCCGCATCGGATAGTTTCCGCGACGGCGGTGCGCGAAATGGCTGGGAGCACGGCGGCACTCGCCGCCAGATGCAAGGAAATTGCGGCACGGAAGTTTCATGACGGCCCCGAAAGCGTTGCCGCGCATGCGCGCGTGGACGCACAATTGGTGGCAGATCTCGAGAACGCTACACGATTGCAGAGTGCCTGCAGGCGCGTCCTCCTGGCCCTTCTACAACGTGCAGGTTCAATTGAATGTGCCTTGCACCAGGACCAATCCTTCTCCCCCAAGTTGACCCGCAACGACCATAGCAGCGCTAGGAATCGGCCGTCAGCTATTTCCGCGGCATCATTGGATCCCTGGCATGCCAATGGCGAGGCGTGCGCGTTTTCGCTGCGCTGAGGGCGTCCTCCTTCAAAACGGACAAGACTAGGCAAGCCCGTTCTATCGTCGTCGTGCCGCCTGGTGTCTTTCATAGCTGAGACCTAGTGCACGGCCGGCGCTCTGATTGGGGACCGACCTGGCGGCACATCACGCGCTGGTACGGTAACGATGCGACCCCTGATGCGACGATCAACCACGTCCTTCCACCATTTGTCGGGGTGACCGCACATGGCGTATTGGGATAGCGAATTCCAGCGAGTCCAGTCACCGATCCTGCGCTACGGGTTTGCGTTCGCTTCTGTGGCGGTCGCGACTGCCGTCGCGCTCGCGATTCAGGAGTACCAGTTCCGTGATATAGAACTACCTCTCCTCGTCCTCGTCATCGGTCTTGTCACCTGGTACGCGGGAAATGGGCCTGCCTTGGTGTGCGTTCTGTTGTCCACGGCGGTGTTCAGCTATCTTTTCGTAGAACCCATCTACAGCTTCTACGTTTCCGCGCGAGACCTCCCTTACTTTCTGTTGTTTCTGCTCGCGGCACTCGTAGTTGCCTCCTTCAGTTCCGTTCGCCGTCGGATCGAGGACAATCTCCGCCACGCACGCGATCGACTTCAAGATGAGCTCCAGCAGCGTCAGCAGCGCGATGCTGAAATACGCGAACTCAATGAGGAACTGACCGAGCGCGCTGCGGAGCTGGCAGCAGCCAACAAAGAACTCGAGTCGTTTGCCTATTCGGTATCGCACGACTTGCGTGCACCACTCCGTCATCTCGTCGGCTACTCGGAAATGTTGCAAAAGCACGCATCGGGTTCGCTGGACGAAAAGAGTCAACGATATGTGCAGACAATTCTCGAATCAGCAAAGAGAATGGGTAACCTGATCGATGATCTGCTGGCATTCTCCAGGATCGGGCGCGCCGAAACCAAAACGACGGCAGTGGACCTGCAGCAGCTGGTCGCGGATGTGACTTCCGAGATCGGGGCGCAGGCGAACGGACAGGATATCTCCTGGAACATTGGTCCGCTTCCGGTCTGCTATGGAGACCGCGCCCTACTAAGGGTGGTTCTCGTTAATCTGCTTTCAAATGCCGTCAAGTTCTCCGGCACACGTCGCCCCGCCAAAGTCGAGATCGGTGCCGTGGATGAACATGGAGAAAAGTCAGAGATCTTCGTGAGGGACAACGGTGTTGGCTTCGACATGCAGTATGTCGACAAGCTGTTCGGCGTATTTCAGCGATTGCATCGGGCTGACGAGTTCGAAGGCACCGGGATAGGACTGGCGACCGTCCAACGCATCGTTCATCGCCATGGCGGGACGGTGCGAGCCGAAGGGACGGAAGATCAAGGAGCCACCTTTTACTTCTCTTTACCTAAATCCAGACAGCCCGTGGAAAGGACGGTGAGCGTGCCATGAGTCAATTCGGACGTATTCTGGTCGTTGAGGACGATCCAAGGGATGTTGAGCTTACTCTTACAGCCCTTGGCGAGTACATGCTCGCGAACGAGGTCGTCGTTGCCCGCGACGGCAAAGAGGCTCTTGACTATCTGTATTGTCGAGAACAATTCGCCATGCGCCCCGAAGAAAGCCCGGCCGTCATTCTGCTGGATCTAAAGCTGCCTAAGGTGAATGGATTGGAGGTCTTGCAGCAAATCAGATCGGATGATCGGCTCAAGATGATTCCCGTGGTCGTACTGACGTCATCCCACGAAGAAAGGGATAAGTTGGCGAGCTACAGGCTCGGATTAAATGCCTACGTCGTAAAGCCGGTCGATTTTCACGAGTTCATCAACGCCGTCAAAGAGCTGGGCTTGTTCTGGGCAGTGATAAATCAACCGCCCCCAGGAAGCGCGAAGAAGGTGCTATGAGTTCGCCTATCGGGACCCCGTCGCTAGAGGATAAGCCCAATGATGCATCAACGCGCGGATTCCGTTCGTCCGGCCACGGCGCCGGGGCAGAATGCGAGCGGCCAGCCCGACCGGAGAGGCGCAACTCGTGCTAGGAGAAGCACCTTGAGTGGAGAGCGGGTCGAGCGTCGCCTTGCGGCCATTCTTGCGGCGGATGTCGCGGGCTATTCGCGATTGATGGGTCTGGATGAAGAAGGCACATTGGCCGCACTCAAGGACCACAGACGCGCGGTCGTCGATCCCAAGATCGCGGAACACCGCGGGCGCATCGTCAAGACGACGGGCGACGGCATGCTTGTCGAGTTTGCCAGTATCGTCGACGGCGTCCGCTGCGCCGTCGACGTCCAGCGGCAAATGGCCCAGCGCAATTTCCAGGTTCCGCCAGCGCGGCGCATTGAGTTTCGGATTGGTTTGAACGTGGGTGACATCATCATCGATGACAAAGACATCTATGGTGACGGCGTCAACATCGCGGCGCGCTTGGAAGCCCTGGCGGAGCCGGGGGGAATCTGTGTCAGCCGCATCGTGCGTGATGAGGTGCGCGACAAGCTCCATTTTTCGTTCGAGGACATGGGCGAACACCAGGTCAAGAACATTGCCCGGCCCGTGCCGATCCATCGCGTTCGGTTCGATACGCCGGCCAACGAGGTCATCACGGCGGCGCTCACCACGACCCGATCGGCACGACTACCGCGGCAGAAACCGTCGATCGCAGTGTTGCCCTTTGCGAGCATGAGCGGGGACGTGGAACAGGAGTATTTCTCGGAGGGCATCACCGAGGACATCATCACCAACCTGTCGCACTGCCATTCATTTTTTGTGATCTCGCGCAGCACTTCCTTCACCTACAAGGGTTCGGGAGTGGACGTCGGCAAAGTGGCCCGCGAGCTCGGCGTGCGCTACGTGCTCGAAGGCAGCGTGCGGCGTGCCGCCAATCGTCTCCGCATCTCCGCACAGCTGATCGAGGCGGCGACTGGTCACCACTTGTGGGCGGATCGCTACGATCGCGAACTGGCGGATGTCTTTGCCCTCCAGGACGAGATCGCCCGGAGCATTGCCGCCGCGATCGAGACTGGCATTATCGCAGCCGAGATCCGGCAAGCGCAGCGCAAGGAACCAGGTCAGCTCGATGCCTGGGACCGGACCGTACGAGCCCATTGGCACATCTGTCGCTTCACGCGTGAGCATCTGGCCGAGGCGCGCCGCCTGGTGACTGAAGCCATCTTGCTGGACCAGGCAAATTCGATGGCATATGCGTCTCTCGCCTTTGCTCGGCATTTCGAGGCGTTGTTCGGCTGGGGCGACGGGCCAATCGAGTCCCGTAACCGGTTCGGCGAAGCGGCGCGGAAAGCGGTCGCCGCGGATGACCGTAACCCAACGGCGCACACGGCGCTGGCGATTTTCGAGCTATTTTCAGGTCGTCACGAAGAGGCCCAACGATGCCTCGGTCGTGCCCTTAAGCTCAATCCGAATTCAGAGTTCGCCCGCGGATATCTTGGTGTAAGTTACGCGTTCGGCGGCGATTATGACGCTGCCTTGCAGCATCTGGAGGAGGCGATCTGCCTCAGCCCGCGAGGCTTGCTGGTGGTCATCTGGCATCTCTGCAAGGGCTGGGCCGCATTGCTGGCCGGGCGATACGAAGAGGCGGTCGAGTTCGCTGAACTCGCCCGTGAAGCAAATCGCGTGTTTCCCGACATTTACGCGGACCTGGCTGCTGCCCATGGACATCTGGGGAATCGTACAGCCGCTCGCTCCGCGTTGGATCAGTTGCTGTATCGTATGCCTGGTGTAACACCGAGCGATGAACGCCTGGTTCGGCCGTTCGGACGAGAGGCCGATCGGGAGCGGTTCCTCGAAGGCCTACGCAAAGCATGGCTGACGCTTTCCTAGTCTGGTCCTTGAAAAGTCCGCCACTTTGCGGAGAGGAGCCACAAACCGTCCGCGCTCGCGCCCGTCGTCGATATGCCAGTGGCCTCAAGGTCAATCTTCTCATTGACCTCAAAACGGGCACCCCCTTGGACCTCACGGAGCCCTCCACTATCCGCACCCGTGCCGACAAGAGTTCGCCAGCGCGACCCACGCAGCGAAATCCCTTCCTATTTGGTTTTCTCCTCAAGAGTCGGAACGAGTGACGCGCAGGCTCGATCGCTCCCTTACCCGGAGAATGAGCAAGACCATTCCGGGAGCGGCAATCTCATTCAAGAAGCACGGCCGGACTTGCCTCACAGTCGCTGCTGAAGCCTGACCGAGTTCCGGTCCGTGCCGACAGCAGAGAGATGACGCATGCCCAAAACGATACTGAAATCGCCACCACTTGCGGACGTGACAACGGCTCACCCTCGCCTCTTTGTCCTCGAGCTCAATGCCGGCGCCATTCATTCGATGAATACCGACGGCACCGATCGCAAGACCATCGTCACCGGCGCCCACCTTCCAGACGGGATCGTCGTTGATGTCGAGGCGGGCCATATCTACTGGACCAACATGGGTATTCCCAACCTCGACGATGGATCGATCGAGCGCGCCGATCTCGACGGCCGGAACCGCAAGATGATCGTGCCGCAGGGACATACCCATACGCCGAAACAGGTCATTCTCGATAAGAAGGCCGGCAAGCTGTACTGGTGCGACCGCGAGGGCATGCGCGTCATGCGCGCCAATCTGGATGGCTCGCAGATCGAAACACTGATCGAAGCGGGGCGCGGCGACGCGGATAGCCGC
>NZ_JBBIAR010000073.1:0-45890 GCF_054185165.1 Bradyrhizobium sp. UFLA05-109
GGCGTGGAACTCACGGCGGAGGTTGCTGCCCGCCAGATGCGTGAACTCGCGATCGGGCCGGGAGCCGCAGTGTCGGTGGCGCTCGATCCCGCGTGCCTGCAAGTGCTACCGGTCGCCGCCGATGCGTGACGCCATCGCGGGAGACCGTCGGCGTCGGCCGCCCCTGCTTTCCGAGTCCGTGCTGCGGCTTATCCTGACAGCTATCTTGCTCTTGGTGTTGGTCGTGTTGGTGCTGTTGCCTGTTGGCGCCATCCTCGGCAAAAGTCTCGAGGATCAGAACGGCGCCTTTGTCGGCCTCGCCAATTTCCGGGACTACCTCGCCAATCCCTCGCTCACGCGCTCGATCGGCAACAGCCTGCTGCTCGGCCTGCTGACGACGGCGATTACGGCGTCGCTGGCTTTTCTCTACGCTTATGCGCTCTCGCGTAGCTGCATGCCCTTGAAGCCGTTGTTTCGCGGTATCGGGCTTCTGCCGATCCTCTCGCCCTCGCTGCTGCCGGCGATCGCGCTCACCTATCTTTTTGGCAACCAGGGCCTTCTCAAGGGTCTCCTCGGCGGCGGCTCGATTTATGGGCTGTCTGGTATCGTCTCGGCGCAGGTATTTTACTGTTTCCCGCACGCGCTGATGATCCTTGTCACAGCGCTCGCTCTCTCGGATGCGCGCCTCTACGAGGCGGCCGAGACGCTCGGCGCATCGCGCTCTCGCATGTTCCACACGATCACGCTGCCGGGCGCACGTTTCGGGTTGATCAGCGCCGTCTTCGTCGTCTTCACCATTGCCGTCACCGATTTCGGCGTGGCAAAGGTGATCGGCGGGCAGTTCAACGTCCTTTCGATCGACATCTACAAGCAGGTCATCGGCCAGCAGAACTTCCGCATGGGCGCCGTTGTCGGCGTGCTGCTGCTGTTGCCGGCGGTTCTGTCCTTCGGTGTCGACCTCTACGTCCGCCGCCGGCAAACATCGATGCTGGGGGCGCGTGCCGTCGTCCTGGTACCTACACCTCGCCGCGCCTTCGACCTCGCCATGCTGGCCGCTGCGAGCGTGATCGCGGCGTTCATCCTTTTGCTCGTCGGTACCGCCTCGTTCGCTTCCTTCGTGTCCTTCTGGCCCTACGATCTCAGCCTTACGTTGAAGAACTACGATTTCGCATCCTATGACGCCGCCGGCTGGTCGTCCTATGCCAACAGTCTGAAGATGGCGGCGCTGACTGCGCTGATCGGCACGGTCTGCGCCTTCGGTGGTGCCTATCTGGTCGAGAAGGGTCCGGGGCACGCGCTGCCACGCGCGCTTTACCGCGGCCTTGCGATGCTGCCGCTCGCCGTTCCGGGACTCGTGCTAGGCCTCGGCTACATCTTCTTCTTCAACAGCGCGGCGAACCCGCTGAATGGCGTCTATGGCGGCCTGTCGATCCTCGTGATGGCGTCGGTTGCGCATTATTATACCGTGCCGCATCTGATGGCAGTGACGGCGCTGAATCAGATCGACAATGAGATCGAGGAGGCGGCGGCGGCCCTTGGCGTTGCCTTCTGGCGAACCTTCGCGCGGGTCACGCTGCCGATCTGCACGTCGACGGTCATCGACATCGCGACCTATTTCTTCCTCAACGCCATGACCACGATCGGCGCGGTCGTCTTCCTCTATGCCCCCGCAACCAAGCTGGCCTCCGTCGCGGTGGTCGAGATGGACGACACAGGCGATACGGCCGCTGCTGCCGCTATGGCTTTGATGATCCTGCTGACGGCAGCGGCGGTAAAGCTCATCCAGTTGTTCCTGACCTCGGTGATCGTCGCTCGGACCCAGGCCTGGCGCCAGCGCGGCGAGGGAGACTTGATCGACGACGTTGGACATGCTTCATCGGTGGCTTGACAGTGCGAACCCCGGGACCCGCGATGCGGCAATACACGGGAGCTCCGGAGCCGATCCGGATCAATGTCAGCTCCCGCATCGACCTTCTGACGCTGAGGCTCTTCGTCGCAATCGTCGAGGAGCGCAGCATTGCGCGCGCTGCAGATCGCGAGGGTATTGCCGCCTCCGCCGTCAGCAAGCGCATCGGGGATCTCGAGCAGGCTCTGCGCACGGAGCTGCTGCTCCGCCATCGCCAGGGCATCGAGCCGACAGCCGCCGGTCAGGCGCTCTTCCAGCATGCGCGGCTCATCATGCGCAATCTGGCGGAGCTGGAGGCCGAGCTCGTTGATTTCTCGGCAGGCACACGCGGGCAGGTTCGGATCTGGGCAAATGAATCGACGCTATTCGGTTTCATCCCAGAGCAACTCGCGGGATTCGCGGAGCGCTATCCGCAGGTGCGTGTCGAACTGCAGTCCAATCTCAGCCCGATGAATATCCAGGCAGTCATGGACAACAGCGCCGACATCGGCATCTTCTCCGGTGATCTGCCCACCGGCGAACTCGTGGTTCATTCCTGTTTCAAAGACAGGCTCGTCGTAGTTGTGCCGGCCGGACACACTCTGGCAAAACGGGATGGTGTTGGTTTCGCCGAGTTAAGTACTGGGCGGTTCGCGAGCACAAGATTTGCGTGCGCAACGATGCCGAGATCCCGGTAGCGACTCGCCTGCTGCTTCGCCATCTGCTCGAGGCCGCTCAAGCATCGTGAGGCACGCCGCTCGCTTGGCGAACGACGACTTCCGCCCGCCGTTCCGGCTTTCTATCCCAAGGACGAAGCCGCTTCAGGCTTCGCTTGACTGGGAGCGTGCGTCGTGTCCGGGACGATGTTCGAGAAGATCTGGGACCGCCATACGGTCTACGAGCGGCCGGACGGGCAGACGCTGCTCTATATCGATCGGCACTATGTTGGCGACGATCTGCCGCTCGAGGCCTTCGAGACCTTGCGGCGCAAGGGGCTCAAGGTTCGCAGGCCCGATCTGACCTTCGCCATGCCGGATCACTATGTTTCGACCCGCGGCCGCAGCCTTGCCGATACGGTCGATGCCGAGCGCCGCGAACTGATCGAGGAACTCGTCCGCTTCACGGCGGAGAACGGGATCTTTCTTTTTTCACTCGACGATCCCAGGCAGGGCATCATCCATGTCGTTGGGCCAGAGCAGGGGCTGAGCCAGCCGGGCATGACGATCGTCTGCGGGGATAGCCACACGTCGACCCATGGCGCGCTCGGCGCGCTCGGCTTCGGCATTGGCGCCGCCGAGGTCAGCCATGTCTTCGCCACGCAGACGCTCTGGCAGCGCAAGCCGCGCACCATGCGCGTGACGGTGAGCGGTTCGCCCGGGCCGGGCGTGGTCGCCAAGGATGTCGTCATGGGCATCATCGCCCATATCGGCGTTGCGGGCGCGGCCGGCCATGTCATCGAATATGCCGGCAACACCATTCGCGGCCTCACAATGGAAGGCCGCATGACCCTGTGCAACATGTCGATTGAGGCCGGCGCGCGGGCCGGGATGGTGGCGCCCGACGCTGCGACCTTCGCCTATCTCAAGAGCCGCCCCTTCGTGCCGAAGGGAGCGCAATGGGAGAATATGGTCGCTCGCTGGACAGCGCTGGCAAGCGAGGCGGACGCGGTCTTCGATCACGAGGTCGCGCTCGAGGCCGCCGAGTTCGCGCCGATGGTCTCCTGGGGCACGAGCCCCGAAGATGCGGGGCCGATCACCGGCCGGGTGCCGGATCCTCGCGGTATCGTCGATCCTCAGAAGCGAGCCCGGATCGAGAAGGGCCTCGCCTATATGGGACTAGACGCCGGCACGGCTCTGGAAGGGCTGCCAGTCGACCGCGTCTTTATCGGCTCCTGCACCAATGGCCGCATCGAGGACCTGCGCATGGCCGCTTCCGTGCTGCAAGGGCGACGCACGGCGGTGCCGACGCTGGTCGTGCCCGGATCCGGGCAGGTGAAGGCGCAGGCCGAAGCTGAAGGGCTGGACCGCATCTTCCTCGACGCCGGCTGCGAGTGGCGCCATGCTGGCTGCTCGATGTGTCTCGCCATCAACGGCGACATGCTCGCTGAAGGCGAGCGTTGCGCTTCCACCACCAATCGCAACTTTGTCGGACGGCAGGGGCGGGGCTCCCGTACGCATCTCATGAGCCCGCCGATGGCTGCTGCCGCCGCCGTCGCCGGTCGCATCGTCGATGTCCGCGAACTGGGCGGAGCATGAGCATGGAGCCCTTTACCCGCATCACGGCCGTGGCCGCTCCCATTGAGGGAACCGATATTGACACGGACCAGATCCTCCCGGCCCGCTTCATGCACAAACGTCGCGTCGACTACGGACAGTACTGCTTTCACGACCAGCGCTTCGACTCCACTGGAAAGCCGCGCACCGAGTTCGTGCTCAACCAACCCGGCTTCCGGCAACCGGCGATTCTCGTGGGAGACCGCAATTTCGGCTGCGGCTCATCGCGCGAGCAGGCCGTCCACACGCTTGCCGATTTCGGTATCCGCAGCGTCATTGCCGTCAGTTTCGGTGACATCTTCCAGACCAACTGCCTCAAGAACGGCCTTCTGCCCATCAAGCTGCCGGAGGAGGCGGTGTGGGCGCTGCGCGCTAGCCTCGCGGCCTCTCCCGGCCGCTCGCTTACGGTCGATCTTGAAGCCGAGCTGGTGATCGAGGTCGACGGCACCGCGCACCCGTTCTCGGTCGATCCATTCGGCAGGACCTGTCTCCTCGCCGGGCTCGACGAGATCGACTACACGCTGACATTGCTGGGCCGGGTCAGCGATTTCGAGATCGAACGGGAGTGACGGCGCAGTCCGCTCCCGTCCTTTTCACTGGCACATCGGAGATATCCATGAAGGTTGCAGTCCTGCCCGGCGACGGCGTTGGGCCCGAAGTAACGCGTCAAGGCGTCAAGGTCCTGCGAGCCGTCGCGGAACATTATGGCCTCGCTATCGAACTGAAAGAAGCACTGATCGGAGGGTGCGCTTATGAAGCGCACGGTCACCCACTGCCGGCAGACACGCTCACGCTTGCGCGGGAAGCTGATGCCATCCTGTTCGGCGCCGAGGGCGGCTTCCAGTACGAGACGCTGCCGCGCGGCCTGCGTCCTGGCGACGCATTGCTGACGCTGCGCCGCGAACTCGATCTCTTCGCCAATTTCCGACCAGTCGTCACGTGGCCAGAACTCGCCGACGCCACGACATTCAAACCGGAGGTCGTCGACGGTGTAGATCTGACGATCCTGCGCGAGCTGACTAGTGATCTCTATTTTGGTGAGCCCCGCGGTATCGAGATTTTGCCCGGCGGTTCGCGCCGTGGCGTCAACACGATGAGCTATACGGAAGCCGAGATTCGCCGGATCGCTCATGCCGGCTTCCGCGCAGCTCGGGCTCGCCACGGGAAGCTCTGTTCAGTGGACAAGGCCAATGTGCTTGAGACGATGGAGCTCTGGCGGGAAATCGTGACCGATGTTGGCAGCGAGTATCCGGACGTTGAACTGAGCCACCTCTATATTGATGCAGCGGCGATGGCGCTGGTGCGCACGCCCAAGGCGTTCGACGTCATTGTCACCGCCAATCTGTTTGGTGACATTCTCTCCGACGAGGCGTCGATGCTCGTCGGGTCCATCGGTATGCTGCCCTCGGCCTCTCTCAACGCGTCCGGCAAGGGCTTGTTCGAGCCCGTACATGGTTGCGCTCCTGACATCGCTGGTAAGGACATCGCGAACCCGCTGGCGGCCATCCTTTCAGTCGCGATGATGTTGAGGCTGAGCTTTGGCCACGAGAATGCCGCTGCTGCCGTAGAAAGCGCAGTGCGCAAGACCTTGGCAGAGGGCTACCGCACATTCGACATTGCCTCATCCGGCGAAGCCGCAATTGGTACGGAGGAGATGGGTGACAGAGTGCTGCGCGCTTTTTCTGTTGGTTCGTAGCTGACCCGGACCGCGCCTGATTGAAATAGCGGCAGCGGCCGGCGCGGTATCCATCGGCCCGGCTTCCGTCGGACGGCTTGCCCGACCGCAGAATTGAAATACGAGGGAATCTTGCTGCGTTTTTTCTCCGCTGCCGAGGTCGAGGCCGGTCTCGACTATCCGCGACTGATCGATGCACTGTCCGAAACCTTTCGACGCGGCGGCGAGGCGATGCCGGTCCGGCAAAGCCATGAGGTCGGAGCGGCCGGCGCCCCTGGCCATCTGCTTCTGATGCCAGCCTGGCAGCGCGGAAAGGTGCTGGGCGTTAAACTCGTGACGGTCTTTCCCGGGAATGCTTCGCGTGGCCTCGGTGCGGTGTCCTCTCTCTATATTCTGCTCGATGGAGTGACCGGTCAGCCGTGCGCGATGATAGACGGCGAGACGTTGACCAATCGTCGTACGGCGGCTGCATCCGCGCTCGCATCGCGACATCTCTCTCGCGAAGACGCCGATACGCTGCTGGTTGTTGGGACTGGCCGCGTTGCCGCGTGCCTGCCGGCTGCGCATCGGGTCGTGCGGCCGATCAGGCGGGTGCTTGTCTGGGGTCGAAACCCGGAGCGAGCTTCGACACTTGCAGCAGAATTCTCCCGTCAAGGATTCGAGGCGCAGGGTGTCGCCGATCTGTCGGGGGCGGTAGCCCAGGCGGATATCGTTAGCTGCGCCACGACATCGACCCAGCCACTGGTCATGGGCCAAGATCTGAAGGGCGGAACTCATCTCGACCTCGTCGGTTCATTTACGCCAAAAATGCGCGAGACTGATGATGAGGCCGTCTGCCGTAGCCGCGTTTTTGTCGACACCTGTGGCGGCGCACTGGCCGAGGCTGGTGATCTCCTCCAGCCCATCTCGGCCGGCTGCTGGCAAGCTCATCAGGTCTGTGGCGACCTTCACGAGCTAACTCGTGGGGCCCGGCCTGGCCGTATCGACAAGGAAGAGATCACACTCTTCAAGTCGGTCGGGACGGCGATCGAAGACCTTGCGGCCGCATCGCTCCTTGTTGGTATCCCCCCTGATGATCCGCCGCAGCGCCTCTGGTGCTGATCGAAGCCGAGCTCGCACGCCTCGCTTCATTCGACCGGCACTTCCAAACTTGTCGGGGACGTTGCGTTCGCCGAAGCCAGCAAACGTGCCAGCCACATAACGCCCGTGCCAGGCGGCGTTGGCCCGATGACCGTCGCCTACTTGCTCGCGAACACGATTGCTGCAGCAGTTTCTCGTCGAGGATTGTCGCTGGCTGTGAACCCCGACGGTTACCAGGACCGGTCCTCGCCGAAGGTCGGCCTTGAGCGCAAGATGTTGCAGGCGGATCTGGAGTGCGATTTGCGCGTCACCGGCGCCTGACGGGTTCTTCGCGCAGCCGCTCAGTGCGTGGTGCTTGGCCGAAGCGCGCACGATAAGTGCGAGAAAAATGACTCGCGCTGGTAAAGCCGCAGGCCATTGCGATCTCAAGTACAGAAAGACTGGTTTGCCGGACCAGATCGCGAGCGCGATCGAGCCTTAAGGCAAGATAGTGCTCGCCTAGCGAGCAACCAAGATGCTGGCGGAAAAGTCGTTCGAGGTGTCGAAGCGATACGTCGGCAAGGCGTGCTAATTCCTGTCGCTGCACCGGATTTTCGATGGTTTGCTCCATCCGGCCGATCACGCGCAGCAGCGGCGCGTGCGCGATGCCAAGGCGTTCTCGCAATGGCATTCGCTGAGGGCCGGTCCCTTCGCGAACATGCGTCTGCAGGAACCATTCGCTAACCGCCACCGCCAATTCACTCCCGTGCTCGCGAGCAATGACTGCATGCATCATATCGAGTGGCGCGGTGCCTCCGCTTGACGTCAAGCGATCACGGTCGATCTCGTAGAGTGAGCGTCGCAGATCGAGTTCTGGATAGTCTTCGACGAACGCGGGTGCATGCTCCCAATGAATGGTGAAGCGGTAGCCGGTCAGTACCTTAGCTCGTGCGAGAATGTAGGGCCCGCCTGATACCCCACCTATCGTGACGCCGCGCCGGGCGAGCTGCCTCAGCCAAGCGAAGGTCGGGGCATGTCGGAACAGAGCTGGGTTGCCGCCAGCGCAGACGAAGACGTGGTCGAAATGCTCGTTCGTCCCGACGCGATATTCCGTGTGGATCCGCACGCCATTCGAGGCTGCCGCCGGTTCACCGTCGATTGAGATATGGCTCCAGCGATAGAGCGGGCGGCCCGACAGGCGATTTGCCGCACGCAGCGGTTCAATGACTGACACATAGGGCAACATGGCGAATTCGGGGATGAGCAGGAAGCCGACATGAGCCGTCGGCTGCTGACGGGTGTCGCTTTCAGGCAATCGTGAGTCGCTGGCGGTCATGCCGCCGAGACTATGTCGTTCAATCTGTATCGGACAAGCGGGACTTCCGCTTGCCGCCACCATTTCGGACCCGCCGATGCGCTATTCCGTCTTCTCTCTCATCGCCCAGACCTTCAAGGGCCATAGCGGCTGGCAGCCGACCTGGCGCGACGCTGCGCCGAAACCCGAATACGACGTGTTGATTGTCGGCGGAGGTGGCCATGGTCTCGCAACTGCGCATTATCTCGCCAGCCGATACGGCATCAGCAATGTAGCGGTGGTCGAGAAGGGATATATTGGCTCGGGCAACGTCGGTCGCAATACGACAATTATCCGCTCGAACTATCTCCTGCCTGGAAACACTCCTTTTTACGAATTGTCGATGAAGCTCTGGGAGGGGCTTGAGCAGGACCTGAACTACAACGCGATGGTCAGCCAGCGCGGCGTTCTCAATCTCTTTCATTCGGACGCTCAGCGTGACGCCTTCGCTCGCCGTGGCAACGCGATGCGCCTCGCTGGGGTCGACGCCGAGCTCCTTGATCGCGCACAGGTGCGCGCAATGGTGCCCTTCCTCGACTACGAAACAGGCCGCTTTCCTATCCGAGGCGGGCTGTTGCAGAGGCGTGGAGGTACTGCACGCCACGATGCGGTTGCCTGGGGCTACGCGCGCGCTGCTGACAACCGTGGCGTCGACATCGTGCAGAATTGCGAGGTGACCGGTTTGACCATCTCGGATGGCCGCATTCTCGGTGCTGAGACAACGCGCGGTCCGATCAAGGCCAAGAAGGTCGCGCTCTCTGTGGCAGGCAATTCTTCCCGCTTGGCCGCAATGGCGGGGATGCGGCTGCCGATCGAAAGCCACGTGCTGCAAGCCTTCGTCTCCGAGGGGCTCAAGCCGTTGATCGACTGTGTGGTGACCTTCGGCGCCGGCCATCTCTACATCAGCCAGTCGGATAAGGGCGGTCTCGTCTTCGGCGGCGATATCGATGGTTACAATTCCTACGCCCAGCGCGGCAATCTCCCGGTGATCGAGGATGTGATGGAAGCCGCCATGGGCCTTTGGCCGGGCTTGGGTCGGGTGCGGCTGTTGCGCCACTGGGGCGGCATCATGGACATGTCGATGGACGGCTCCCCGATCATCGATCAGACGCCGGTTCAGGGGCTCTACCTCAATGCCGGCTGGTGCTACGGCGGCTTCAAGGCGACACCGGCCTCCGGCTTCTGCTTCGCCCATCTCATCGCGAAGGACGAGCCGCACCCCGTCGCTGCGGCTTACAGGCTCGATCGTTTCGCCACCGGTCGCCTGATCGACGAAAAGGGCGCCGGCGCGCAGCCGAACCTGCACTGACGGATTTTGAAGGATACCCGATGCGCATTTCCTGCCCCCATTGTGGCGCGCGCGACGTCCAGGAATTTACCTATCAGGGCGATGCCGGTCCGCAGCGCCCTGATGGCCTGGCCGCTACGGACGCCGCGATGTTCGACTACGTCTACCTGCGTGACAACCCGCGCGGCCTCCATGAGGAGCTCTGGTATCACGGCGGCGGCTGCCACGCTTGGCTCGTCGTGCGCCGTGACACGTATACCCATGCTATCGCCTCGGTGCTGCCGGCCAAAGGCCGCAAGACCGGAGTGGAAGCATGAGCAAGCAGCTCTTCCGCCTCACCGGCGAGAGCCTCGTCGATCGCAACAGGTCAATCTCCTTTCGGTTCGATGGCAAACGCTACGAGGGGCATGTCGGCGACACACTGGCCTCGGCACTGCTCGCCAACGGCGTGCGCCTCGTCGGCCGTTCTTTCAAATATCATCGGCCTCGCGGTATCCTTTCGGCGGGCCCCGAGGAGCCGAACGCGCTGGTCGAGCTGCGCACCGGCACGCGCCGCGAGCCAAATACCAGGGCGACGACGGTTGAGCTGTTCGACGATCTTGAGGCGATGAGCCAGAACCGCTGGCCCTCGCTCGCCTTTGATTTGCTGTCGGTCAACAGCCTGGCCTCGCCAGCTTTCGTTGCCGGCTTCTACTACAAGACCTTCATGTGGCCGGCGGCGTTCTGGGAGAAGCTCTACGAGCCGTTGATCCGCCGCGCGGCAGGACTTGGGCGCGCAGCTGGAGTGGATGACCCCGATCACTATGAGAAAGCCTTCGCTTTCTGCGACGTTCTGGTGATCGGTGGTGGGCCGGCAGGCCTAACCGCGGCCCTCGCGGCCGGCCGCAGTGGCGCGCGCGTCATCCTCTGTGATGAAGACTTTCGGCTTGGCGGCCGCTTGCTCGCCGAACGGCGCGAGATCGGCGGACGTCCGGCTGCCGAATGGCTCGCCGCTACGCTGGCCGAGCTCTCCAGCCTGCCTGAAGTGCGCATCATGCCGCGCACCGGTGTGTTCGGGCTCTATGACCATGGCATCTACGGCGCTGTCGAACGTGTCAACGACCACGTCGCCGTGCCGCCAGCGCATCAGCCGCGTCAGCGCAGTTGGCGAATCTACGCGAAACGCGCGATCCTGGCCTCCGGTGCGCTCGAACGACCGATCGTCTTTCCCGACAACGACCGGCCGGGCATTATGCTCGCCGGTGCCGTACGCGCCTACATCAATCGCTTCGGCGTATTGCCCGGCCGAGAGGCGGTCGTTTTCACTGCCGGCGACGAAGGCTGGGCCACGGTGCGCGATCTTGCCGCGGCCGGCGCTCGCCTCGCCGCGATCGTCGATTCCCGCAGCGAGACCGATCCGGCGCTCAAAGAACTCGCCCAGCGTTTTGGTGCGCCCCTATTTGCGGGCGGCGCTGTCGAGGCGACGCTAGGTGGTCGCGAGCTGCGTGGCGTCGCCATCCGCGACGCCTCCGGCAAACGGACCTCGTTGGCCTGCGACCTGCTTGCGGTCTCCAATGGTTGGAACCCGACGCTTCACCTCACCTCGCACCAGAACGGCAGACCAGTCTGGAACGAGGCAGCCCAGGCCTTCGTGCCTGGAGCCTTGCCGCCGGGACTCACTGTCGCCGGCAGCGCCGCCGGTCGTTTTACGCTCGCTGAAGCCCTTGGGGATGGGGCACGGCTTGGCCGGGAGGCAGTGGCAGAGATCGGCTTCGCGCCGGCAGCAGCAGCTGCGGCTCTCGTCACTGATCCGGAGATGAATGGTCTGAAGCCCATCTGGCGCGTGACGGGCGGCAAGGGCAAGGCCTTCGTCGATTTACAGAACGACGTCACCGACCAGGACGTCGAGATCGCAGCCCGCGAGGGCTTCCGCTCGGTCGAACATCTCAAGCGCTACACCACGCTCGGCATGGCGACCGACCAGGGCAAGACATCAAATCTCGTCGGCCTTGCAATCATGGCCGAGCAGACGGGCAGGGCGATCCATCAAACCGGCACGACGACATTCCGCCCGCCCTACACGCCGGTCGCAATCGGCGCGCTTGCCGGCCACCATCGCGGCAAGGACTTCCGGCCGACGCGCCTGGCGCCGACCCATGAATGGTCGCGCGAGCAGGGGGCTGTCTTCGTCGAAACCGGCCAGTGGCTGCGCGCACAATTCTATCCGAAGGCGGACGAGAAGGATTGGCTGACTACGGTGAATCGCGAAGTGCTCGCCGTGCGCCACGGTGTTGGCATCTGCGATGTCTCGACGCTCGGCAAGATCGATATTCAAGGCGTGGATGCCGCCGAATTCCTCGAACGGATCTATATCAATACATGGAAAGCGCTTCCCGTCGGCAAGGCGCGCTACGGGCTGATGCTGCGTGAGGATGGCTTCGTCATGGACGACGGCACCACCTCCCGCCTCGGGGAGAATCACTTCCTGATGACAACCACGACCGCCAATGCTGGAAAGGTGATGCAGCATCTCGAATTCTGCCATCAGGTGCTCTGGCCGGGGCTCGACGTGCGGATGGTCTCGGTCTCCGAGCAATGGGCACAGGTGGCGATCGCTGGACCGAAATCGCGCGAAGTCCTGCGCGGTGTGGTCGATCCGGAGTACGACATCTCGAACGAGGCCTTCCCCTATCTCGCAGCCCGTGTGGTTACGGTTGGCGGCGGCGTGCCAGCGCGGCTCTTCCGGATCTCATTCTCGGGCGAGTTGGCCTATGAGCTTGCGATGCCGGCTGACTACGGTGACGCGATGATGCGCGCGCTGATGGCAGTGGGCGGGCCGCATGCTGTAACGCCGTATGGTACCGAAGCGCTTGGTGTCATGCGCGTTGAAAAGGGGCACGTTGCCGGTAACGAGCTCAATGGTCAAACCACGGCGCGCGATCTGGGCCTCGGAAAGATGATGTCGTCCAAGAAGGACTTTATCGGCCGGCTTATGGCAAAGCGGGAGGCACTCGTAGAGGCCGATCGCCCGAGCCTGGTCGGCTTCCGCCCGGTCGATTCCAGCCAGCGGCTGCGGGCCGGGGCGCACTTCATCGGCATCGGACGTTCGGCGAACACGGAGAACGATGAGGGCTACATGACCTCCGTCGCCTATTCGCCGAACCTGAAGCATTGGATCGGTCTTGGCTTCCTCAAGAACGGCCCGGCTCGCGTCGGCGAGCGCATCCGCGCCGTCGATCCGGTTCGCAGCGGCGATATTGAGGTTGAGATTTGCTCACCCGTCTTTCTCGATCCCGAAGGAGACCGTCTCCATGGCTGAGCCAGCGACATCCACCTGGCGCCCTCGTGACGCCTGGTCCGGCATTGCCGAGGCCGGCCAGATCGGTGCAACCGAAAAGCCTGGCGTGACCGCATTGGCCTTGGCCAACATGGGCTTTGCGACCTTGATCGCTGTGCCTGGTCCAGCCGACCTGGCGCGCGCGACCAAGGGGCTGATCGGTCTCGCTCTGCCACGAACGCCTTCCGCGGTGTGGTCGAGCACTCATGGATTGATCTGGGCAGGGCCGGGTCAATGGTTGCTAGTGGCGCGACATCGACAGGGTTTTCCTGATCTTCTTGCTTCGCTTTCAGTGGATGCGGTGGTGATGGACCAAAGTCACGCCCGTGCGGTGCTGCGCGTCTCCGGCGGGCGAGCCCGTGAGGTGCTCGCGAAGGGTTCAATGGTCGACCTTCACCCTTCCGTTTTCCCTGTCGGCGCGACTGCTCTGACGAGCGTTGCGCATGTCGGTGTGCAGTTGTGGCGAGGCGACGATGGACCGGAAGGTGCCGTCTTCGAGATCCTTGTTGCACGCAGCATGGCCGGCAGCTTCTGGTCTTGGTTCACCGCTTCGGCCGCCGAGTTCGGCTGCCAAGTCGTGATCGGCGGAGGTTGATCCAGTCCGTCCGCCGCTCTTCGCACGATCTCCCTTCAGAACTGTCGATGAGAGGGCCGCCGCCGGCGGTAACCGATATGCCTGATCGTTCCATGATTCTCGTTTTATCCTGTCCCGACCGTCCGGGTATCGTCTCGGCGGTCTCGACAATTCTGTTCGAGGCGGGGTGCAACGTCCTTGACGCCCAGCAATTCGACGATACCGAGACCAAGCAATTCTTCATGCGAGTCGTCTTCGATCGCCTCGACGAGGCGAAGTCGCAGACTGAGATCGCCGCCTCGATCGATGACCTCGCCAAGCGCTTTGCCATGACATTCCGCCTGCGGGAGCGTTCCGCAAGGAAGCGGGTGATGCTGCTGGTTTCCAAGTTCGATCATTGTCTGGCGGATCTGCTCTATCGCTGGCGCATTGGTGAGCTGCCGATGGAGGTCACCGCGATCGTCTCCAATCATGGCCGAGAGCATCTTGCTTCGAACGATCTCGATGGCCTGCCGTTCCATCATCTGCCCGTCACGAAACAGACCAAGATGGAGCAGGAGGCGCAGATCTGGGATCTTGTGCAGAAAACCAATACGGATCTCGTTGTGCTTGCACGCTACATGCAGATTCTATCTGACGGGTTTTCGGCCAAACTGATAGGGCGCTGCATCAACATTCATCACTCTTTCCTGCCGGGTTTCAAGGGCGCCAAGCCTTACCACCAGGCGCATGAGCGAGGCGTCAAGCTGATCGGTGCGACGGCGCACTATGTCACCTCCGACCTCGACGAGGGACCAATCATCGAGCAGGATGTCGAACGGATCTCGCATCGCGACGCGCCGGACGATCTCGTTCGTAAGGGACGCGATATCGAACGGCGGGTGCTCGCCCGAGCCGTGCGGCACCACCTCGAGGATCGTGTGATGCTAAACGGCAAGAAGTCGGTTGTCTTTACAGGCTGACCAGGGTCGGCTCGGCAAGTTGTTCGCGCCTTGGTCCGCTCTCAAAGGTCTGCCAGATCGACGGTGCCCTGTATGTTCGACGGACCGAGAAGCTGGCGCGCTACACGATCCTTGAATAGGTCCGAGTGCCTGGCAGCAACGTTGTCTGCCTCATCGGGCTTCCGCTGTTCGATGGCTGCAAAAAGATCGCGATGATCCACGACGATCCGTGAGATATGTGCTTCGAGCTGGTCGATCGTGTTGTCTCCCGCCTCGAAGCACTGGCGTGAAAGCCTCATCGCCTCGAGCAGGATGTCCGAATACGTTCGCTCCAGGAACGCGGAATCGGCGGCCCGCGCGATCTCTCTATGAAAGCGAAAGTTGGCTTCGTTCATGATCACATCCGTGCCTTCGCGAACACTCTTTTCAAACGCGAGCATCTCGGTTCGGATCTTCTCGAGCTGGGCAGGAGTTCGTCGGATCGCCGCAAGGCGGTGCAGGGATCGCGAAAGCAGACGGTTTGCCTCGAAGAACGGGCGCAGTTGACCGACCTCAAAGGAGGAGACCCGAATTTGCCGGCCGTCGCGGCGCAGCAGCCCCTCCGAGACGAGCCTGATGACCGCTTCTCGGACCGGCGTGCGCGAAACACCGAGCTCGCTGACGATCCGCGCTTCATCAAAAATCGAACCCGGAATCAGTTCTAGAGACAGGATCCGCTGACGCAGATCTTCGTAAACTCGGTCACCATCACGGACCGCAGCGTCGGATCCAACCGCCAGACCCATCAAAACCTCCTGCTGCTTCGAATCCTCGCCGGATGCTCGAAGCTACACTGGATTGACAATGTGTCCAACTTGGATATTTAATGTATCCAAATGAGGAGGCGGCATGAGCTGGACTGTCGGAGTGGATGTCGGCGGAACCTTCACCGACTTTTACGTGCTGAACTCATCGACCGGGGACGTCTTGGTCCACAAGCGCCCATCCACTCCTGATGATCCATCCCGCGCCATCCTCTCTGGCCTCGCCGAACTGGCGGAAGCTTGCGGTCTCGGCGCCGCCTCGCGATTTGCGCATGGCACAACGGTCGCGACGAATGCGTTGATCGAGCGCAGCGGCGGCAACGTCGCGGTGATCACCACCAAGGGTTTTCGCGATTTGCTGGAGATCGGGCGGCAGGTTCGTCCGAAGATCTACGACCTCAAGGCCGACGCTCCGTCGCCCGTTGTGCCGAGACAGAATCGTTTTGAGATCACGGAGCGAATAGGTCCGCTCGGGGAGGTCGTGACGGAGCTCTCCGATGCTGAGATCGATGCTGCGGTCGAGCGAGTCGCTGCCAGCGGCGCGGAATGCTGTGCAGTCTGTCTATTGTTCTCGTTTCTGAACCCTGCGCACGAGCAGCGCATCGGCGCAGCCTTGCGCAGACGGTTGCCGGAGCTGCACGTGTCGTTGTCGTGCGAGGTGCAGCCCGAGTTCCGCGAATATGAGCGGTTTTCTACAACGGTGCTCAACGCCTATCTCCAGCCAAAGGTCACTCGTTACATGGCGCGCTTGGCCGCGGCTCTCGAAAGCCGTGCAGCCGGTGCCGCGATCGGCATCAGCCAGTCCGCGGGCGGCTTGATGGCGATCGATAGGGCGGGGCAGTTGCCAATTCGTACGGCGCTATCAGGACCTGCTGCGGGCGTAGTCGGTGCAGTTGCGGTTGCGGGGCGTTCGGGCGAGAGCGACCTGATCACCCTCGATATCGGAGGAACAAGCACCGACGTATGCCTGATCGAAAACGGCGCTGCAGCCATGACCTATGGCCGCGATATCGCCGAGTTTCCAGTTCGGTTGCCTTCCATCGACATCAACACTGTCGGTGCCGGTGGCGGCTCCATTGCACATGTCGGCGCGGACGGGTTGCTCAAAGTTGGCCCCGAAAGTGCCGGCGCAGTCCCCGGACCTGCCTGCTATGGCCGTGGTGGCGCGCTACCGACGGTGTCGGATGCAAACGTCTATTTGGGACGCCTTCCGACTGCTTTGGTCGGCGGCGGCATGACCCTTGATCGTGTCGCAGCGGAGCGGGCGATTGCTCCGCTGGCGGCGCAGCTCGGGCTCGCCCTGCCGGAGACGGCGCTCGGCATCGTCCGAATCTGCGTCTCGAATATGGTCCGTGCCATCCGCGCGATCTCAGTCGAGCGCGGCTACGATCCCCGCGACTTCACGTTGATGCCGTTCGGCGGAGCTGGAGGGCTGCACGCCGCTGACGTGGCTGAGGAACTATCGATCCGGAAAATCCTCGTGCCGCTCTCACCGGGCATCCTTTGTGCGGAGGGCGTAGCAATGTCCGACGTGCAGGAGAGCTTCGTTGCGACATGTCGCGTCAATCTGGACGGTGATTTGTCTCCCATTGTCGAAGTCATCAAACGCCTGACCGACCAGGCTAAGACGTGGAGCAATGGCGCGAAGGGGCTTGTTCTCAATACGTCTCTCGACATGCGTCATGTTGGCCAGAACTATGAACTCTCGGTGCAACTCGACGAAAGTGACCGTCTGCCGGAGGTTGGCAAGTTGCGAGAGCGCTTTTTGGCCACCCATCAATCAAAATACGGCCACAGCGATCCGGCAGCGGCCATCGAGCTCGTCAATGTTCGTTTGAAGGCGCGCGTCGTGCAGGAACGCGAAGGTGATCCCCGGCTACGTCAGGCGGTGGCGGACGCTGGGCGGACGTCGGTCACTGCCTGGTTTGACAAGTCAGGACCGGTCGAAACCACCGTGGTGCATCGATCCAAATTGGATCCTGGCGAGGTGCTGCAGGGACCGGCAATCGTTACCCAGTTCGACTCCACGACCGTCGTGCCGCCGCGCTGGTCCGCCCGTGTGGACGACGCGCGCAATATTATCATGGAGTTTCATCCGTGACCGAGACCAATCTCGATCCGATCACCCTGGAGATCTTGTGGAACGGGCTGCGTTCGACAACGGATGAGTGCTTCCTGACCATCCAGCGGTCTGCATTCTCAACCAACATCAAGGAGCGTCACGATCATTCGGTGGCGATCCTTGATGCAGATGGTCGCCTTATCGTGCAGGCGGAAAACGCATTGCCGATCCACCTTGCCTCGATGAGCGGTCTCGTCGAGATCCTCCAGGCGCGGTTCGTCGGAGATATTCGGCCTGGTGACATTTTCGTCGGAAATGACCCACATGTTGCCGGTGGCACGCATCTGCCCGACATCAATCTCGCCGCGCCGGTCTTTGTGGACGATAAGCTTGTCGCCTTCGTCTGCAACATCGCGCATCACGCCGACGTAGGTGGTGCAGCGCGAGGGTCGATGTCCGGTGGCCTGACCGAGATCTATCAGGAAGGTCTCCGCATTCCGGTCGTTCGGCTCTGTAGCGCGGGAGAGCTGGTTCGCGATATCTTCGATCTCCTTCTTCTGAACATGCGCCTGCCGACGGAGCGAAAGGGCGATCTCAATGCGCAGATCGCGGCGTGCCGGCTGGGCGTCGAGCGTCTTCACGATCTCTATGGTCGCTACGGGCTCGGAAAGATGGAGACCGCGTTCGACGAAATCATCGAGCGCAGCCGCGCTCGGATGCGCTCTGCAATTGGGGCGCTGCCCGACGGCGAGTGGTCGAGCGCGGACATGATGGATGACGACGGTGCCGGTCAATCCGACGTCGTCATCGCCCTGACGGTCCGCAAGCGCGGGACGGAGGCTGTCTTCGATTTCACGGGGTCGGCTCGGCAGGTCGCCGGCAACATCAATCTTACCCTCAACGCCGTGCGATCTTCTGTCTGCTACGCCCTGAAGGCGTTGCTCGACCCTTCGATGCCCAACAACGAGGGTGTTGTGCAGTCTTTCGAAATCGTGGCGCCCCAGGGCACCATCGTGAACTGTGTTGCGCCCGCCGCGGTCGCCTTGCGTGCCAATACTTGTCAGCGCGTGATTGACGTCGTGCTTGGTGCACTTGCCTCCGTATTGCCGGAGCGCGTGATTGGATGCGCCAATGGCGCGAATACCAGCATGGTTTTCGCCGGCACGGACCCGCAGACCGGACAGCCTTACGTCTATCTTGAAACGCTCGGCGGCGGCATGGGCGCGCGGAACGATCGGGACGGCAAGGATGGCGTGCAAGTCCACATCACAAACACCTCGAACCTGCCGGTCGAGGCAATCGAGATGGAATATCCGTTGCGCGTCGAAGAATATGGTCTTGTCGTCGACTCCGGCGGTGCTGGGACCTACCGTGGCGGTCTCGGCCTGCGTCGGGTCGTTCGGCCGGTCGGTCATACCTGCGAGTTTTCGGGCGTAGGTGAACGTTTCCGCCACGCACCAGGGGGGATCTTCGGAGGCGAGCCTGGTCGACCCGGCCGGTTCCAACTGCATCGGACTGATGGTCGCGTCGAAGCGCTTCCGCCCAAGCTCACAGGCATGAAGCTCACGCCCGAGACGGCGGTCTCCGTCGAGACGCCGGGCGCAGGCGGCTATGGCCCTGCAAGCGATCGCTCGCCGACGTCGATTGCCGAGGATGCCGCCGCTGGAAAGTACTCCGTGTCGTTCATCGAGCGTCACTATCAGAGCGCCAGTAAGAGTGATCAAGTGGGCGACTCGCAACGCTTTGTCCCAACTGTGGAGACCACGGCGTGAAGACGGCAACAACCGCCTACCAAGGGATTATCACCGCGACTCCGACGCCCGTGGCGGCGTCGGGAGATATCGACAACCCGGCGGTTCGTAAACTTGCCGAGCATCTTGTCTCGGAAGGCGCCGATGGCCTCGCTCCCGTTGGGGGGACAGGCGAATATGTGTCGCTCACCCCCAAACAGCGACGACAGATGGTGGATGCGACGCTCGAAGCGGTCGGCGGTCGCGTGCCGGTGATTCCGGGCGTGTTGTCACCGGGCTTTGGCGAGACGCTGATCACCTGCCGCGAATTTGTCGAGGCCGGCGCTAGCGCCTTGCTCGTGGTGACACCCTACTATGCGCGGCCCACGCAGAACGGAATCGTCGACTACTTCAAGAAGCTGTCGGACGCCGTCGATGCTGACCTGATGCTCTATGAGATCCCGTACCGAACGGGCATTTCATTGACGCCTGAGACAGTGGACGCGTTGGCACGGCAAACTCGCGTCGTCGCCATGAAGGCCTGCAACCAGGATCTCTCGGTCCAGCTGCGAGCGATGGAGCTCGCTGGCGCTGAGATGTCCATTCTCACCGGCGAGGAAAATGTCTTCCCGCTTCACATCGCCATGGGCGCACGCGGCGGTCTGCTGGCAACCTCGTGCCTGTTTCCGCGGATTTGGGCCGAATTGTATCGCCTCGCTTCCGCGGGAAAGTTCGATCAGGCGAAGACCTTGCATGCGGAGCTCATGCCAACCGTCAACCTGCTCTATCGGGAACACAATCCAGGACCGCTCAAGGCCGCACTGGCCATGTCCGGTTTCCCCTCAGGAGAGACGCTCACGCCGCTTCTGCCGGTGAGCGAGGAAACACGACAATTATTGGCGAAGGCGCTTCCAGTTACCTTGGAGCGAGAAAGAGGCTTGCCGAATTTCAAGTCCACTGCCGCCTGAAGCTTTTCACGATGGGAATTTAGAGGAGGATCTCATGTCTGAGTGCAATGGGAGGTCAAGTGTAATTCGGCTGTCGCGGCGTCACTTGCTCAGGAGTATCGGTGGAGGCGCCGCACTGAGCATGGCCGCGCCGTTTGTGCTACGGCACGGCCGCGCCGAGGCCGCTTCCAAGAACCTGGTCTTTGTGACCTGGGGTGGCACCTACCGCAGTTCGGTCGAGGAGGGACTGATCAAGCCCTTCATGGCCGAGACGGGCATCAATGTGACGGTGATCGATACGCCGGACCTTGCCAAGGTGAAGGCGCAAGTTACAACCGGTAACGTTGAATGGGACGTCTTCGATGCGCCAGGTGCGATGGGCACGGCCGGTTCGAAGGCGGGATACTGGGAGCCGCTGAGCTCCTCATTATTCGATGCTTCGGACTTGTCGATAGCGGCAACGACGGATCTGGTGCCCTTCTACACCTTCGCCGGTGGCATCGCCTATGATCCCAAGCGCTATGCCGAAGGCAAGTATCCCAAGAACTTCGCCGAATATTTCGACGCCAAAGCTTTTCCGGGTCGCCGCACCTTCCGTAACCGCCCGAGCGAAACACTCGAGGCCGCGCTCCTGGCGGATGGTGTTCCTCCTTCCAAGATCTATCCGCTCGACGTCGATCGAGCTTTCAAAGCACTCGATCGGATCAAGCCGAGCGTAGCCAAATGGGTCGATTCGACCCCGCAGACCATCACCTTGCTCCAGACGAATGAGGTCGATTTCAGCTATTCGTACGCCTCGCGCGTGAGGACAACGGGTGCGACAGGCGCCGGCATGGCCTTTTCCTTCGCCCAGACACTGAACGGGCTGGAATACCTTGCGGTGCTCAAGAACGCGCCGAACAAGGACAATGCCCTGAAGTTCGTCTCCTATGCCATGCAGCCGGCAAGGCAGGCAGCGGTCATGGAACTGCTCGGCAACACCCCGGTCAGCAAGAAAGCATTGCCGATGCTCTCGGCTGACACGCGGAAATGGCTGCCCGACATGAGTTCCGGTCAGAACCTGATCATGGACGAAATGTGGTGGTCGGACAATTTCGAGAAACTTAGCCGCCGCTTCAAGGAGTGGGTGCTCACGTGAGTGCTCCGGCGACGAAGATCGTGATCGGACTCTGACCGTGAGCGGTGTCGAGAACTCACGGGCAGCGGCGGCCTACGTCTCGCCAGCGGCAATTCTGTCGCTGGCGATCGCGGCAGTGCCTCTGCTATTCATTCTCGTCACCAGCGTGGACGGACGAGCGCTCTCACCTGAGGCGTTCGAGAACCTTCTCTCGAGCACGCTGTTCCGGCGCTCCCTCTATACGACTATCGAGATCAGTGTCTCGGCTTCACTGATCAGTCTCGTGCTCGGTTATGCGGTCGCGTTGCATCTGGCGCGTCAGTCGCCGCGGCGCCGCGCCCTCTATATGGTGCTGGTGCTGCTGCCATTCTGGACCAGCATCCTGGTCAAGAGCTACGCCTTCACAGTCATCCTCGGCCGGGAAGGCGTGATCAACTCTTTGCTGAGCTGGGTGTCGGGCTCGCACATTGCATTGCCGATGATTCTCAATCGCTTCGGCGTGATGGTCGGCATGACGAACTACCTGACGCCGTTCATCGTCTTCCCGGTGCTGGCGAGCCTGCTCGCGATCGATCCCGCGCTGTATCGGGCTGCCGATATCATGAGCGCGCGGCCTACCCGGATCTTCTTCACGATAACGCTGCCGCTCAGCCTGCCGGGCGTCATGGCTGGCGTTTCCAGCGTGATGGTGATGTCTCTCGGCTTCTTCATCATCCCCGCACTGCTCGGCGGGCGGCAGGACGTCATGCTCGCCAATCTTGTCGATTTCTACACGCGTGAGACGCTCGACTGGAACATGGCCGCTGCGATCGGGGTGTTGTTGCTCGTCATGGTCATCCTGCTCTCGGCGCCGGCGCTGTGGATCCGCCGCAATCGCCTTGTCAGGAGGACGTGATGTCGGTCACCTCTGACCAGCGCGACTCGCTCAAACGCCGCTATCGCCGTTTTGGTTCGCTGCTCGCTGGTCTGGTCTACGCCTTTCTCCTGGTGCCGAGTCTGATCGTGGTTCCGGTTTCCTTCGGGACAAAGAATGAGATCCGTTTCCCGCCGCGCGAGTTCTCGATCGAGCTCTATCAGATATTCTTTTCTACGCCCGCCTGGACCGGCCCACTGTTGCAAAGCCTGAAGATCGCGCTCATTGCGACGTGCCTCGCACTGCTGACTGCGGTTCCGGCCGCCTATGGCATCGTCCGCTACGAATTTCGCGGCAAGCGAGCAATCACACTACTGATGATGAGTCCGCTCGTCATCCCGGCCATCGTCATGGCGCTCGGATTGTATCTGTACTTCTCCTATGTGCGTCTCTCCGGCTCGACCCTGGCGCTCGTGCTCGGCCACACGATCTACGTCACGCCGTTCGTCATCGTCATGATCGCTGCTGGTGTCCAGAAGCTTGACCCGAACCTCGAGTTCGGCGCGACTCTGATGGGCGCCGGCCGCTATCGCATGTTTACCACGGTCGTGCTGCCACAACTCGTACCCTCGATCCTCGCGGGCGGTCTGTTTGCCTTCCTGATCTCGTTCGACGAGGTCGTGATCTCCTGGTTCCTCGCTTCGGCGACGACCACTACACTGCCGGTAAAAATGTATTCGAGCATCCAATGGGAGATATCGCCCGTGATCGCGGCCGTCTCAACGATGCTGACCGTCCTTTCCTTCGTCATCTGCATGCTGACCGCGGCGCTTCAGCGTCCGGGTACGCCGGGACAATGACGGCCGGAATTCACACTTTTCTGAAGGATTGAGGCCCATGCACAGTTCAAGCCACGATGAAGAAGATATTGCTGCGCTGCGCGCACGCGTTGTGCTCGCGAACAAATTTGCCTGGACTGTGGTCTCCGGCCTCACGGCGGTTTGCTTTCGCGAGCGAGGTGAGAAAGCGCTGAACGACATCTGGGCTGCATTGCTGTCCTCGGAACAGAAGGCCCGTTTTCAGTCGGCTTTGGTCAAGCTCGGCATTCACAACGATCCGCCGGCGCTCGCTGCCGCGAAATACCACTACTTCAGCAATTCGATTGGCGGCCTGAACATGCAGCTCATCGAAGAGAGTCCGAAGAAGGTTTGGATCCGCTATCTCTCGCCGTGGGGCACCTATCCAGGCATCTCCGCGCTTGCGGTACCGACCTCAGTGCGCCGGACAATTCTTTCGACCTGGCATCCGCGCAATGGCAGCCTCCTTGGCTGTCCGCGGCTCGGTTGGGTGGCGACCAAGTTTGTGGCCGAAGGACACCCCTACGATGAGGGCTACTTCCAGGAATATGATCACGACCTGGCACCTGAGGAACGCTTTCGTGTGGAACACGTCGAGCGGACGCCGGAATTCAACCCTGAAAGGGCGCCGAAGCTCGATCCGGCGATATGGCCTGAGGCGCGTTGGCTGAAGGGCAGCTACAGCTACGGTGTCGATTATGTGCAGCATGTCATTCAGATCATGCACCGCCTTTTTGGGGCTCCGGCGGCGCGCGACTTGGTTGCGACTGGGATGCGGTTGCTCGCGGTGCAATTCGGTCCGGATCTTGCCAAGGCAAGCGGCGAGGAGGGGGCCTCGCCCGTGGCAATTGCAACGAGCTTTGCCGCGATGCTGCGTTCGTTCCGAAATGAATGCAGTATCGAATCGACGTCAGCCGACAGCGCCGTGCTTCGCATTCGCGGATTCATGCCTTTCGCATACGAGGCCGATGAGGGACTTCGTCAGGCGGTGTTTGCGCTCTTCGCGATGATGACGCGTCTCCGCAACGGTCACGTTGCGGTTGCCAGAACCTTCGACGCTGTCGGCCAGGTTGAGAGCTGGACGCTCACGGACGAAAAGCGCTGGCTCTGGTAGCGAGGCCGGGATGCGCAAACAGACCGCCTGGTTTTCCGACGACGAGAGCGTGCCGCTTCTTCTCGAGCGCTGCGCGCGAGAACGGCCAGATCATGTTTTTTGTCGGCAAGGTGACGTCTTCACCACGTGTGCCGCCATGAACAGCGGCGTCAACCGGGCGGCCCATGGTTTTGCGGAGCTCGGCGTCGGCAAGGGTACTCATGTCGCGGTGATGCTCGGGCATCATCTCGATCACATCACGATTTTCTTCGCACTGATGAAGCTCGGTGCCGTGCAAGTGCCGATCAATGTGAATCTCAAGGGGGCGGGTCTCGCCTATATCGTCGATCATGCGGCGCCCGAGTTTCTCGTCGCCGACGGCGACTATGCTCAGAATCTGGATCCCATCTTGGTCGAGCGACCCAACATCCGGCAGCTGTGGCGAGACGGGGCTCCGGCCGACCGGCGAGCCGTCGCCTCGATCGATACCATCCTGTCGCATCCAAACGATGCCAATCCTGGCGTGGATGTGCGCGATGATGACCTCCGCACTATCCTCTACACGTCCGGAACCACGGGGCCCGCCAAAGGCGTGGAGATGACGGATCGTATGCTGCGCGCAGCGGCGTTGGGGTCGATCTGGATCGGGAATATCCAGCCGGGAAGCGTGCTTCATTTCTGGGATCCGATCTACCACGTGTTCGGCAGCGAGGTGCTTGTGCTCTCGCTGATGGTGCCGGTCACGCTTGCCCTCGTCGCGCGCTTTAGCGCCTCGCGATTCTGGGACGAGGTGCGGGAATACGGGGCCACTCATGTCCACTTCGTCGGCGGCGTGCTCCAACTCCTGTTGAAGCAACCCCCAACAGAGCAGGATCGCAAGCACGGGGCCACAATTGCGTGGGGTGGCGGCTGCCCGATCGGCGTCTGGCGCGAATTCGAGGAGCGATTTGGCGTCGAGATCCGCGAAGGATACGGGATGACCGAAACCTCGAGTTTCAGTGTCGTCAACACTGAAGGCAGGCTGGGCTCCATTGGCAAGGCGGTCGACTATTTTGAAGTCGAAATTGTGAATGAAAGCGGTGGTTCGACCGCGCCTCGTGAAGTCGGAGAAATCCGAGTTGCCGAGAGGGAGCGCGGCGTCATGGTCGCGCATTACCATAAGGATCCGGAGACGACAGCCAAGACGATCCGTGACGGCTGGCTCTATACCGGCGATCTCGCCTATCGAGACGAAGACGGCTTCATCTTCTTTCTCGGGCGCAAGAAGGACAGTCTCCGGCGTCGCGGCGAGAACATTTCCGCATGGGAGGTGGAGCGGGTGATCAATGATCATCCGGCAGTCGAAGAGAGCGCTCTCATCGGCGTGCCGAACGAGCTGGCCGACGAAGACCTGAAGCTCTTTGTCAAGCTCAAGCTGGGGCAGGATCTGGGGGCCGCTGAACTCCTAGGGTGGTGCGAGCCTCGTCTCGCGGCGTTCCAGATCCCGCGCTTCGTCGCTTTCGTCGACGATTTTTGTAAGACGCCGACCCAACGCATCCAGAAGCAGTTTCTCTCAAAAGCGATCGACGATGGTTGCTTTGACCGGGAGCGGGTGAGCACTGCGAATACCTAAAACAGAGGAAAAGATGCAGCTCGAAGGTAAAACAGCGATCGTCACTGGTGCCGCGCAGGGCATCGGTGCCGCAATTGCACGCGAATTCATCACGGAAGGTGCCAACGTCGTCATCGCCGACGTCCAAGATCAACGTGGCGCGCAACTCGCCGCCGAGCTCGGCGATCGCTGCCGCTACAGTCATTGCGACGTCGGCAACGCCGAGCATGTCACGCGCTTGGTCGAGAAGACCTGCGACTGGTTCGGCGGTATCGATATTGCGGTCAGCAATGCAGGCATTAATCAGAATGCCGAGATCCTGGAGATCACCGAGGCCGATTTCGATCGGGTCCTGCGCGTCAATCTCAAGGGCGGCTTTTTGGTTGGGCAGGCCAGCGCACGCAAGATGGTCGAACTGGGTCGCAGGGGCGTGATCATCAACATGAGCTCGATCAACGCAGTAGTTTGTAGCCCTCACATCGTGCCCTACGCGGTCAGCAAGGGTGGATTGAACCAGCTGACTGCGGTTATGGCTCTCGGCCTTGCCAAGCACGGTATCCGTGTCAACGGCATCGGTCCGGGGAGCATTGAAACGGAGCTGCTTGCACAGATCGTCAACACCGATCCGGCTGCTTTCAAGAACATCCTGTCGCGCACGCCCATGGGTCGTCTCGGTCAACCCGAAGAGATCGCGAAGATCGCCATTTTCCTGGCGAGCGATGCGTCGAGCTATATGACCGGCCAGACCATCTACGCGGACGGCGGAAGGCTTCCGCTTGCCTACACAGTACCGGTGCCGGCATGATCCCTCAGAAGCGGACGGAGGTGCTCGCCATGACAGCCATCGAAGGTGCGTCTGCGCCGATGATCAGGCTTGATGGCATCGGCAAGACCTATGGTGAATTTACAGCGCTGCATCGCACCGACATCTCGGTCCGCAGGGGTGAGTTCCTCACGCTTCTGGGGCCGAGTGGCTCTGGAAAAACCACTATCCTCAACTTGATCTCTGGTGCCGTCGGCGTGACCTCCGGCCGCATCTTCATCGATGGACGCGACGTGACAGAGGTGCCGCCGCGCGAGCGTGGAATCGGCATGGTCTTCCAGAATTATGCGCTGATGCCGCATATGAGCGTCTTCGACAACGTCGCCTATCCCCTGAAGATCAGGGGGCTGACGAAAGCCGAAATCGCGGACAAGGTGTCCGATGTGCTCGCTCGCGTCGGGCTTACGGGATTCGAGGCTCGCAAGCCGCGCCAGCTCTCCGGCGGCCAGCAGCAGCGTGTCGGCATCGCCAGGTGCATCGTGTATTCTCCCAAGATCATTCTGATGGATGAACCTCTCGGCGCGCTTGACAAGAACATGCGCGACCAGATGCAGGAAGAGATCAAGCGTCTTCACATGGAGCTTGGTACGACGATCGTCTACGTTACGCATGATCAGGAGGAGGCGCTGAACCTGTCTGATACCGTGTGCCTGATGGAGAGCGGTCGTGTCGCGCAGATCGGTCCCCCCGAGGAACTCTATTTCTCTCCGCTCAATACATTTGCGGCAGAGTTCATCGGCGAATCCAATCTCTTCGACGTTGTCTCTACTGGCGACGGTCTTCTCAGATCGTCGGATGGCATAACCTTTCGTCCGGCTCAATCGGCAAGCATCGGGAAGAGGGTGCTGGTGCGGCCCGAGAAGCTGCGGATCATCTCCGAAGGCAATCTTCCGGCTGGCGGCGTGAACGCGCTTTCAGGGGAGGTCGACCACGTCTCATTCGTCGGGGGCATGACGCGTGTGACTGTGCGCAGGGCCAACGGAGGCACCTTTGTCGCCAAGAGCATTTCAGAGCGAGCCGCCCTTCGCGTGCGACCCGGAGACAGGCTCCACGTAGCATGGGATGACGGCGATGTAATCCTGCTGAACGGCTGACCCGATGTCCGATGCATTTCTGATCGCGCTTCGTGCAATCGCGGATACGCTCCTGATCGAGGAGCCCGTGGAGATGCGGCCGCATCTCGTCGATTGGCGGAAACGTCACGAAGGATCCGCGTTGGCTGTCGCGCTCCCGGGGTCGACCAAAGCTGTTTCCGAGATCGTCAAACTCTGCGCCGATCGCCGCGTCCCGATCTATCCGCAAGGTGGAAATACGAGTGTTTGTGGCGGATCGGTGCCGGACATGCTGGGCAATGGCATAGTCCTGAATCTGCGGCGAATGAACCGGATCTTATCCGTCGATCCCAAGGATAATTCATTGCTGGTTGAGGCGGGCTGTGTGCTGGCGAACGTACAGGATGTCGCGCGCGCAGCGAACCGTCTGTTTCCGATGAGCCTCGGAGCAGAGGGGTCGTGCCAGATTGGTGGAAATATCGCGACCAACGCTGGAGGAACCGCGGTCGTCCGCTATGGAAATATGCGCGATCTGGTTCTCGGTATCGAGGCGGTACTGCCGGACGGAACGATCTGGAATGGCTTGCGGACCCTGCGTAAGAACAACAGTGGCTATGATCTGAAAAACCTGTTCATCGGTTCGGAAGGAACGATAGGGATCGTCACCGCTGCGGCGCTAAAGCTGTTGCCTTTGCCGCGTCATACGATCACCGCGCTGGTTGCGACCAATTCGATCGAGGACGCATCGCAACTGGCCCTTGACGTTCAAACCCAATTCCCGGGCACGGTTTCTGCCGTCGAGCTGATATCGGCGAGCGAATTCGAGCTGGTCGTCACGCACATTCAGGGTACGGCACATCCGTTGTCTAAGGGTGCGCCTTGGTATGTCCTCGTCGAGTTGGCCGGCGCCGAACCCGAGGATGTGATGTCGGATCGGCTAATGTCAACTTTGGAAGCGTCGGTGAACTCGGGAGCTGTTGCCGACGCGACTATTGCCACCAGCGAGCGCCAGCGGCATCAGCTCTGGCACATCCGGCACCATGTCACCGAAGCGAATGTCAAGGCAGGCATGGGCCTGACCCATGATATTGCGGTGCCCCCTGCAAAGATTCCCGAGTTTGTTCGACGCGCCGAGGCGGCCCTGGCGTCGGCGTTTCCCCAAGCTGTTCCGATTGTCGTTGGACATTTGGGAGATGGTAATCTGCACTACATCGCCATGTTCAGCCACGCCGAGTGGGCTGCCAAGGGAGACAAATCGGCCTGTACGCACGGCGTCGGCCATCTCTTGTATGATATAGCTTCCGATCTTGGCGGCACCTTCAGTGCTGAGCACGGCATTGGCTCAATTCACCTAAAGGAGATGGCACGTTACAAGTCACCTGTGGAGATGGAACTGATGAAGAGAGTAAAGTCCATGTTCGATCCAGCCGGCATCATGAATCCCGGCAGGGTCTTGCCGGCCTCCAAGATCGGCTGAAATCCGGAAACGATGATAGATACACCGCAGCTGTTACGTTGCGAGACGATTCACGCCCCTTACACTGGGAGAGCGGCATTTGGCGACTAGCGTTAAGCCGGCCATTAGAAATTCCGTCTATGCTGTTGCGCGGTGCTTCTAGCAGGATCGACGAAACAAAGCCACGCGATCGTTGCACGGCAGCGAAACGATGCGGTCGGGTTGAACGGGCATTGAGCCATTCGAGCTGGCTTATCGGGGGACGCCACAGGTGTTTGATAGGATGGTTGCTGCTTGGGAGATGACGAAGCAGGCGAAGAGTGACGGGGTCTGGCGTTGGGACAAGCTGGCCGTTGATCGGGCGACTCAGACGAACGAGGCGGACGAAGAAATTTCGGAATCTGCGCCATAGCGGTCATCTCGTCATCGCCGGGGCGGGTTTCTTTTTTTCTGCCGACGTGAACTGCTTCACACTGATTTTTCGGACCGGTTCTAAAATCGTGGCGCGCAATGACGCGCTGCTCGATTAGGACATTTGGCCATGGCTATTGCACAATACTCAGCAATGCCGTCCCTAGTTCGTAGCTACGACGGCTTGATAATTCTTGGTTACGTGGTCTTTTCAGCTATCGCGCTCGTCGCGATCTACTTCGCGGCGGGCGGACCAAGCTTCAATGCCGCTGCTCTTTCCCTGATGGATGTAATGCCCTAATGCGGCTGGCAGGGTGGACTCTCGGCTGCTCGCTCCTGATTGCTGTCGGCACATGGTTGTTGGTTGGCCCGCCAGAAGCGGACGCGTGCAGCGCGTTTCTGGCTGCTGCCAAACACTGAGCAAGCTTCGTCATGTCTAACGAAGTGGCAAGGTACCTAAAATTTGCAGAGGAATGCCGGGATCGGGCAGCGAACGCGCGCAATCCTGCAGACGAACAGGCTTGGCTCGCACTAGCCGACGAATGGTCAAAGCTTGCCCAGCAGGACCGCGACGACGCTAGCGACTGTGCTTCATCCGACTGATTGCAACAAGAAGATCGGGACGTTCGAGCACTTCAACCAATTGATCAAGGATTACGCGCTCGTTGGTGCGTGGTTGGGGCTTGAGGTATTCTTCCAGAATACGCTGCGCATCCCCAAGGGCTTTGGCAGCTAGCTCTTCGTCACGCATGAATCGCACTCCGTTGAGCGATTGATGCCTTTTAATCAACTAATGGTGCATTTGGTTCCAGTCGTATAACCAGACTAGCCGTTTCGGGTTAGGCGCTCCGTGTCAGTTTCACCGTCGGACCCGCCGGCCCCGGTTTTGTCTGATCGGCGGTGTAGGCCGGCGGTCCTTGGGCTGAGCGCACGGGGAAGGACGCTCCTAGCAAAAATGAGTCGAATCCGACCGGTTTGAGGTTCAGGAGTCGAAAAGCGTGAACCTTATTGTCCCTTCCCAGCGCGAAATCCTAACCGGACCTCGTTGAGCCGCGACAGGTTTGGGAGACGTGCGTCGCTGCCCCTTATGCGCTTGACCAATTCATAGATCGCTAGTTTGCCTGTCGAGAATCGGCAATTGGCAGCACGGAACCTGTCGTAAGGGCCGGCTACCGCGGCCTGCGCGTCAGTTCCGCCGTGAGACGTTGCTATGGCACGGAATTGCCACGGACCATAGACGAGCTGGGGGCTGGGTGGCCGGTAGATGTATCCCATTTGTCGAATTCGCGAACCAGCTTGATCAGTTGCGTGAGCAGCATTGACGCGTCATTCTTGCGATAGCTCATGATGATCGGCGAAATCATCTTCGGCTCATCGAGGTCGATGAAGCATACGTCGTCGCGCCCGAAGCGCCTCACGGAGGCAGGCACGATGCAGACCCCGCCACCAGAGGCGACAAGACCGAGCGCGGTCTGCAACTCCTTCGCCTCCATCGCGACCCGCGGCTCAATGCCTGCATCGCGATAGAATGAAAGAACTTGATCCGCGTAGCTCGGCCGCGGCGACTTGGGATAGACAATAAGAGGTTCGTCAGCGGTTGCGCGCAGCCGCAACTTTACCTTCTTGGCCGCCAATTTGTGCCGGCGTGGTACCACAAGGCAGACGCGTTCTTCACGGATGACGCTACGGACGATCGCCTCATCGTCGAATCTCAGTCGGCCGAAACCTACATCGATACGACCGTCCTTTAGTGCTGCGACCTGCTCGAGCGTCGTCATCTCCAGAAGATTGACCTCTGCGCCGGGCATGATGATGCGGAAGCGGCGGATAAGTTCCGGAAGAGCGTCATAGAGGGTGGATGCGACAAAGCCAATGTTGAACTGTAATACCGTCCCTTTGGCGATCCGCTTGGTCATCGCGCGCATCTCATCAATGCGCTGCAGGATCTGGCGTCCCTGTTCGAACAGATATCGTCCGGGCTCTGTCAACGTAAGCGGTCGCCCACGATCGAGCAGACGCACGCCCAGTTCGTCCTCGAGCTGCTGTACTTGGCGGCTTAACGGTGGTTGCGCAATGTGGAGTTTCTCGGCGGCGCGACTGAAGGAGCCCTCCGCAGCCACGGTGGTGAAGTAGCGCAGATGACGGAGCTCCATGGGAACAGCCCTCCAATCGCGTCCATACCTCTCGAGTATTGAGATAGACACAATCGATCCTTCGCTTCAAGCTGATCCGGCAACCCCTCCCGCTCGCGGAAACGCGACGCGTCATTCAACGGAGCGCCGACGCGGTGCGGACCGGCTGGGAGGACAACATTGGGATCGGCAAGCATCGGCTCATCCGACAACGCCGAAACATGGATGTAGGCCGCGACGCGGGCTGTGCTTGACCGTCGAGCGACATAGTACCCGACGTGTCCCTCCGATGAGGAGGGGAATTGGGCGGGCACCATACCCCGCAGGTATGAATATAGACTGAGGCGGTCCTGTTTCGATCGGATGTTACGCCCTAGGGTGGTCTCGCTTCATCCACCATCGTGGCGGCGGCAGTCTCGCCAGGACTGCCTCCCGTTGCGATCCTAGCAGCTTCTCCAGCCAGGAATGCGCCGTGATCGTTTGCAGTTGCAACGTCCTCAGCGAGCTCGAGATTAGATCTGCGATCGCAAGCGTCGCACCGTGCCCGCGGGTCAGTCGCGTGTACGCCTTGCTCGGCTGCACGGCAAAGTGTGGCCACTGCGCCTGCACCATCCTCAAGGAAATCCGAAGCTTCGCGCCTGTGGATCGAACCGCAATTGGAGCGGCCAGCGCCTAAAATCCCTAGATCGGCGTGAAGGGCTGAAAGTCGATCACCGATCCAAGTGCTTAACCGCAGGGCTGCGCGCAGTGAATTCGATGCGGCTTGAACTCTGCGAGCCGCCTCTGACCTGAAGATCGAAGCGCTATCCCGATGCACGTCGGCTCCAAGGCCGACAATCACAACAATGTTTAGCATGTCTCAACGGGCTAGCAATCGCCGGCCGGGTAAACCGAGTGCTCATGGGACACCTTGACGTAGAGAAAGAGACGACCGTCAGCCATTGGCTCCAGCGAGGCGGGTCGCCTTGCTTTTCGAGAGGGTGACCGATCGGGGCGGCTATCGAAGGTCCCTGGCGGCGGACGACACACCGATACTCGTTGTCGAACGTACGGAAAAGCAGAGGTGACCATTGTCCCATCTGAAGCCGTATACCTCACGGGTATAATATTGGACCCAATCGGTCTTTGCCATCGATGCCGCAAATATCTAGTTTTCAGCCAAGAAATGCGAATTCGAGGATGCGCCGGTGACGAGCAAAGCTGCCCAGATCGATACCTTTATAGTCGATGTGCCCACGATAAGGCCTCACGTCCTGGCGATGGCCACGATGCGCAGCCAAGCCGTCGTTCTGGTCCGGATCACCTGCTCAGACGGTGTCATCGGGATCGGCGAGGGCACCACGATCGGTGGTCTGAGCTACGGCGAAGAAAGCCCGGAAGGCATCAAGCTTGCAATCGATACCTATATCGCGCCGGTCCTGAAGACCTGTGAAGTGTCCCGTGTCGCCGAGACAATGTCGAAGATCGGTCGCAGCGTCGTCGGCAACCATATCGCCAAGTGCGCGATCGAGACCGCGCTGCTTGATGCCGCCGGCAAGCGTCTCGGCGTGCCCGTCTCCGAACTGATCGGCGGGGGACGCGTACGCGACCGCCTGGCGGTGGCCTGGACGCTCGCGAGTGGAAATACGGCGCGCGACATCGAGGAAGCCGAGGCGATGATCGATGCCAGGCGACATTCGATCTTCAAGCTGAAGATCGGCAAGCGCAGCGTGGCCGACGATGTCGCGCATGTTGCGGCGATCAAGAAAGCTATTGGAAACCGGGGCAGCGTCCGCGTCGACGTCAACCAAGGCTGGGACGAGGCACAGGCCGACGCTGGCATGAAGATGCTGGAAGACGCCGGCTGCGACCTGGTCGAACAGCCGGTCGCCCGCGACGCGCTTGCCACCATGGCGCGTCTGTCCGCGCGGCACGGCATCCCGCTGATGGCCGACGAGGCGCTACATGGTCCCCGCGACGCGTTCCGTGTTGCCGCCAGCGCCGCCGCCCGCGTGTTCGCCGTGAAGATCGCCCAGTCGGGCGGACTGCATGCCGGTCGCGACGTCGCGGCCATCGCCGATGCCTCAGGGATTGGTCTCTACGGCGGCACCATGCTCGAGGCGGGTGTCGGCACCGCAGCTTCCGCCCATCTCTTCGCGACGTTTCCCAAGCTCGCCTGGGGTACCGAGCTGTTCGGCCCGCTCCTGCTCACGGAGGAGATTTTGGCCGAGCCGCTGGACTACGCCGACTTCTCGCTGGGGGTGCCGACGGGGCCTGGTCTCGGGATCGCGCTCGACGAGGACAAGATCGCCCGGTTTCGTCGGGACCGCACCGCGCCAACCTTGCATGTCGTCGCAGCGAAGGGAGCGTGACGCATGCTCACGATGGTTGAGATGAACGTCCGTGTCCCGATGGACTTTAACAAGGATGAAGCCGCACGCCTCAAGGCTCGCGAGAAAGATCGGTTTCAGGAGCTCCAGCGTGCCGGCAAGTGGCGCCACATCTGGCGCGTCGTCGGCCACTACGCGAACGTCAGCATCTTTGATGTCGAGAGCAACGCCGAGCTTCACGACATCCTGATGAGCCTTCCGCTCTATCCGTTCATGGAAATGAAGGTCACGCCGCTATGCCGGCACCCTTCCTCAATCTACGACGACGAGCGCTGAAACGTTTCGAACGACGAACGTCCGTATGCCGGACTTATAACCAAGGGAGAGACGACATGGATACGAGCTTCGTGAAGACTGCGAACGTCCAGGCATTGATCGACAAGGCGGCGGGCCTCAATCAGCCCGGCGGGGATGCGCGCCTGAAGGCCATCGTCCGCGACATCGTCGAGGCCGGCGCCGAGATCATCGTCCGGCACGACATCAGCGAGGACGACTTCTGGGGCGCCATCAATTTCCTGCAGAAGGGCGCGCCGGAGTTCGGTCTGCTGGTGCCAGGTACGGGCCTCGAGCACTTCCTGGATCTATTTATGGATGCGAAGGACGCGGAAGCGGGCCGCACTGGCGGTACGCCGCGCACCATCGAGGGGCCCCTTTACGTCTCCGGCGCGCCGCTTGAGGAAGGCGATGTCAATCTGACAAAGGATCCGGACGAGACTGGCAGCCTGTACATGAGGGGGCGCGTTACCGGTCCGGATGGCGAACCGGTCACGGACGCGATCCTGCACGTCTGGCACGCCAACTCACAGGGCTGGTACTCGCACTTCGACCCGACCCGTGAACAGACGCCGTTCAACAACCGCGCGCGCATCAAGCTCGGCGCCGACGGAAAATACTCTTTCCACTCCAAGATGCCGAACGGCTATTCCGTGCCGCCCGGCGGCGCCACCGACACGCTGATGAAGGCGATCGGCCGCCACGGTCATCGCCCGGCACACGTCCACTTCTTCATCGAAGCGCCCGGTTACCGGAAGCTGACGACGCAGATCAACTTCGGCGACGATCCGCATGCCGCTGACGACTTCGCGTTCGCCACCCGCGACGGTCTGCTGCCGGTCCCGCAGCGCCAGGGCGACAGCGCCTACATCAACTTTGACTTCCAGCTCCAGCGCGCCGGCGACGGTTCCGACGAGCACCTTTCCAGCCGCCCGCGTGCCGAGGCTGCCTAAGCCCCGGGTAGCGCTGCGACACGGCAACAAATACGAAGAGGAGAGGAAACTATGACGACACTGCTGGAGCGCATCGACGGCGCGGTGGTCGAAGACAAGGAGCGCGGGCTCTTCCGGTGCCGGCGCGACATCTTCACCGATGCTGAGATGTTCGAGCTGGAGATGAAGCACATCTTCGAGGGCAACTGGGTGTTCCTGGCGCACGAGAGCCAGATACCTGAAAACAACGACTATTTCAGCGCCTGGATCGGCCGCAAACCGATCATGATCACCCGCGATAAGGCAGGCGAGCTCCATGCGATGATTAATGCCTGCGCCCATCGCGGCGCAATGCTATGCCGGCGAAAGCACGGCAACAAGGGCAGCTTTACCTGTCCATTCCACGGTTGGACCTTCAGCAATTCGGGCAAGCTCCTCAAGGTTAAGGACGGCAAGACTGGCGACTACCCGGCCTCGTTCAACACCCACGGCTCGCACGACCTGGCGAAGGTTCCGCGCTTCGAGAGCTATCGCGGCTTTCTGTTCGGCAGCCTCAATCCGAACGTCGCTTCCCTCGAGGAGCATCTGGGCGGCGCGAAGGCCGTGATCGACCAGATCGTCGACGGGGCGCCTGGCGGCATCGAGGTGCTGCGCGGTAATTCCTCCTACATCTACGACGGCAATTGGAAGCTCCAGATGGAGAACGGCGCCGATGGATATCACGTGAGCTCCGTGCATTGGAACTACTCGGCGACCATGGGCCATCGCAACTATGAGAACGAGGGCACCAAGACGGTCGACGCCAACGGCTGGTCCAGGAGCGTGGGCGGGGTCTACGGCTTCGAGAACGGACACATCCTGCTCTGGACCAATCTGCTAAATCCCGAAGTCCGGCCCGTCTTCAATCACAAGGACGAGCTCGAAGCGCGTCTCGGCAAGGATCGCGCCGGCTTCATCATCGGTCAGACCCGCAATCTCGGAATCTATCCGAATGTCTACCTCATGGACCAGTTCTCGACGCAGATCCGTGTGGTGCGGCCGATCAGCGTCGACGAGACCGAGGTGACCATCTACTGCTTCGCGCCCAAAGGAGAGGACGCGAAGGAACGCGCGACCCGCATCCGGCAATACGAGGACTTCTTCAACGTCTCCGGCATGGGCACGCCGGACGATCTGGAAGAATTCCGTGCTTGTCAGACCGCCTATGTCGGCGCCGGCGAACTCTGGAACGACCTCAGTCGGGGCGCCGTCCATTGGATCGACGGCCCGGATGAGAACGCCAGGGCGATCGGCCTCGAGCCGCTGCTGAGCGGCGAACGCAGCGAGGACGAAGGCCTGTTCGTGCGCCAGCATGAGTTCTGGGCCAAGTCGTTGCGCCAGGCGGTCCTGCGACATGGCGGCGAAGCGGCAGGCGACGTCGTTGCGTTGCGGGGAGAGGCAGCATGAGCATCGCAACCGCCAGCACGCTCGTGCCCATCAGCAATTTCGATCTCGAACAGGTCCGGTCCTTCCTCTTTCGCGAGGCGCGGCTGCTGGATGACCGGCAGTGGGACGAATGGATCAAGCTCTATTCGCCCAAGGCCAGTTTCTGGATGCCGGCGTGGGACGACGACGACCTCCTCGTCGAGGACCCGCAGCAGCATATCTCGCTGATCTACTATCCCAACCGGGAGGGACTGGAAGATCGCGTCTTCCGCATCAAGACCGAGCGGTCCGGCGCGAGCACGCCGGAGCCGCGTACCAGCCACAATGTCTCGAATGTCGAAATCTTGGAGAAGCGCGACGGCGAGCTCGACCTGCGCTTCAACTGGCACACGCTCAGCCACCGCTACAAGAAGACCGACAGCTTCTTCGGTGCCGCCTTCTACACGCTGGATACGCGCGGTGAGGAACTGCGGATCCTGACCAAGAAGGTCGTGCTCAAGAGCGACTACATCCACCAGGTCATCGACATCTATCACATCTGACGCCGCTCGTTGGGATCGCCGGAGAGCAAGACATGACTTATCGCGTAGCACTCAATTTCGAGGACGGGGCCACCCGTTTCATCGATTGCAACCAGGGCGAGAAGGTCCTGGACGCGGCCTATCGCAACAAGATCAACCTGCCGATGGACTGTTCGGATGGCGTTTGCGGCACCTGCAAATGCCGCTGCGAGCAGGGTGAATACGATCTCGGCGACGAATATCTCGACGACGCCTTGAGTCGAGCCGAGTCCGAGGAGGGACTGGTGCTGACCTGCCAAATGGTGCCGTCCTCGGATTGCGTCATCGCCGTGCCGGTTCCGTCCACCGCCTGCAAGGTTAAGCCCGCTGAACATGGCGCCGAGGTGAGCTCGGTCGAACTTGTCTCGGACAGCACGATCATCCTGAGGCTCAAGCTCGACAGACCGGACGCGTTGGGATTCCTGCCTGGCCAGTACGTGAACCTCACGGTGCCCGGGACGAGCCAGCTTCGTTCCTACTCGTTCAGTTCGAAGGTGGGGGCGAGTGAGGCCAGCTTCCTGATCCGCAACGTGCCGGGCGGTCTGATGAGCGGCTGGCTCGCGAGCGAGGCCAAGGCCGGCACCAGGATGACGTTTGTCGGACCACAAGGAAGCTTCTTCCTACGCGCGGTCGACCGCCCGGTCGTGATGCTCGCCGGCGGTACGGGCCTCGCGCCGATCCTGTCGATGCTCGAAGTCCTCGCCGACCAAGGCACCGACCAGCCGGTGCATCTGATCTACGGCGTCACCAATGATGGTGATTTGGTCGAGATCGAGCGGATCGTAGCGCTTGCCAAGCGACTGCCGACGCTCACCTGGGCGACCTGCGTCGCCAACCCGGATACCACCCATCCGCTGAAGGGCTATGTCACGGCGCATCTTGCGGACGAGTATCTCAACGACGGCGACTGCGACGTCTATCTGTGTGGTCCGCCGCCGATGGTGGAGGCGGTGCGGATGTTCTTCACAGAAAAGAGGGTGAGTCCCTCGCATTTCTTCTACGAGAAGTTCTCTGCGACCGAAGCGCTGGCAGCATGATCTTTGAAGGCCGCTTTGCCGGAAAGACGCTGGTCGTGACCGGTGCCGCTCAAGGCATCGGACGTGCCGTGGCACTGCGGGCCGCGGCTGAGGGCGGCAACGTCCTGTTCGTCGATCGTGCGGACTTCGTCGGTGATGTCGCCTCGGAAGCGGGTGTCAGAGGCCGCGGCTTCGAATGCGATCTCGAAACCCACGAGGGTGCTGAAGCCGCCATGGCCGAGGCCATCAGACACTTCGGTGCCATCGATATCCTTATTAACAACGTCGGCGGCGCAATCCGGATGCGACCTTACCACCGGTTCGAGCCGCAGCAGATCGAGGCAGAGATTCGGCGCTCGTTAATGCCCACCTTGTGGTGTTGCCACGCCGTGATTCCGCACCTCACCCAGCGGGGCAGGGGTACGATCGTGAACGTCTCATCGAACGCGACGCGCGGCATTCACCGGGTGCCATACTCGGCGGCAAAAGGGGGAATCAACGCGATCACTCAAAGCTTGGCGATGGAGTACGCGTCGGGCAACATACGCGTCGTCGCGACGGCTCCCGGTGGCACAGAGGCGCCGCCGAGGCGAGTGCCGCGCAACGCCGATGGCGACACGGCTGAAGAAAAGGGATGGATGAACAAGGTCGTCAAGCAGGTTAAGGAATCTAGCTTCCTTGGGCGGTACGGCTCAATCGACGAGCAGGTCGCACCAATCCTGTTCTTGGCGTCGGATGAAGCAAGTTATGTCACAGGCAGTATCTTGCCCGTCGCCGGTGGCGACCTCGGGTAACTCTGCGACGTCGTTCCGCGCGCAAGGTCCAAGGTTGGACCTTGAGCGAGGTCGCCGAGCGTGCTGGGATCTCGATCGCCCGTTGGCAGCTACCGGCCTTGTGACCGCCAAGGCAGAGGTCTCCGATGTCCGCGTCGGGTCACAAGCGGCGATCCGGGCACGCACACCCCAGCGTCCGGCTTGCCGCCGACAGCCGCCATGACAATGGCTTGAGCGCCGTTCAGCATAGGGCCATCAACAGCAGACCTTTGGCCATCATTGCCCTGCAAATTTCCCATCACGGACTATTCGTTACTACTCACGCGGCGCAGGGATTCGAGGTCACCTGGTGCTGCCTCCGGCGCAACGCAGGCCACGTGGCGACTCGCCGAAGCGCGCCCGGAACAATCGATTGAAATGCGAAACGTCCGAGAAGCCGGCTTCTAACGCGATGTCGGAAATTCGCTGCGTGCTTGCGTGAGACTCAGTTAGCAGTTCGAGCGCCCGCTGGAGACGCAACTCATTCACGTGCCGGGTGAACGATGATCCTGATGACGCGATCAGTCGCTGCAGATAGCGAGGTGAGATGCCTTGGCAGCGCGCTACCATCTCGACGCTAAGCTCTGGCTGCTGAAAGTGCGCGGCGATGTAATCGAGGGTGGCGCTGCAGCGCGCAGCCACGACCGCGTTCACGTTGCTCTCCCCTAAGGGAGTGCATTCGCCGATCGCGAGCGCCACGAGATCATAGATGTGAGCCAGGACCGCATCACGCAGCCTGGGGGCGGCCAGGGCCCGATCCTTGAATGCCGACTTTAGATAAGCCATGAGGAGCCGGAGCGCTTCAGTTCGGTGTGAAATCGGCCGCATGGCGAGGCTTTCGACATTCGCCACGCGCTGTGCAAGTGCGTGGCGGGGCACGGCCAGACCGAATAGCAATCCGTCGACATAGGTGACGTTGGCGGGCTCCGAATGCAGAATTGCGGCTGCGTCGCCGGCGCGAAGCTCAACTTCCTGGCAGCGCTGCGACAGCAGACTTCTGCCGGGAGCGCAAACGATGATTCCAATCGAGTCGTCACTATCAGCGATGCTCGCTTGCAAGCGCTTGAACCGCATGGAGGAGCCTTTCAATGCGAGGCGGCGCAACCCCCGGACCGCTTGCAGCGTTGCGTCGGCCTGAAACGGAACGTCCGACAATGGCTCGATATCGACGTGGACTATGCCTCGCCCAAAGCTCTCTCGCCAAATAGGGACTCTCATCCGTTCCGGAATCTCGCGCGTCGAGAATCGATGCGATGCGAATTCGGCTGCATCCGTGGACATGGGGACCTCCAGCCCTGATAAGACGTTGGGATCAAATGCTGCGACAAATTACTGTCGGTATCTGTGATTTGCAGATCGCGCACTGACATGCTCTTGGGCCGTGCGCATTAGTCCAAGAAGTTGCACTATTGACCTGCTAGTCTCATTCACCTGTGATCGATGCTGATGCGAACGGGTTCACGCGGTGGCCGGAAAATTACGCCTATAGTGACTGCGAAAGTCGTGATGCAAAATCTCCTTCAGGAGAAGACGGTCGTGATGGCTCTATCTCTCGATCGAACTCACACCGCTTATCGCACGTGCCAGATCTCTTTACCACTTTTTCCCGATCTCTGGTGCTTTGGTTTTAATGATGCTAGAGTAGAGCTGCGTTAGATCCCGTTGGGGATCCGACGTGAACGGATAGTGGGCTTACGGACTTCCGCCCGTTGATTTGAAGATTGGAATACTGGAATTGGAATGCTCGAGCGCCAGTGCCCCGCCCACGGATACATCCAAATTACAGCGGGCATGATTGAGTTGACGCACTACCCTCCGTTCTTTCCAATGACTCGGAGGCGGGTCTTCTTTCTAGTCAGAACTGTTGTTGTGCAGGTTCGCTAAGGGCCGGTAAGCGACGGCGGATGTGAGCGGCTTCACATCTGGTGAGGCCGTGTGGCCGCAGCGTGACTGCACGTCTTGTTTTCAATTTAACCTTTCGAGAGGTTAGATTGCCATGAGGCCGAACACACCGTGCAAATATGCCCTGGCGCATTGTTCGATAGGATGGCGCCGTAGCGCTGTCATTATTGCGACGCTCTTCATCGCGTGGATAGTTTGGTTTGCAGGCGAAGCTCGCGCGCAATGCTCGGCGCGGGACGTCCTATCGAACCGACTGAGGTCCGAGACTCCATTAGCGAGTACGCCAAAAAGTCCAATCAGATCTGCCGCCGATGCCTCGGTGTGGAAGACAATCAAGGTAGGTACCTTCGCGGATACCGTAGCCCTCACTAGCGCGTTGCATGCAGCCGGTTGTGGGATCGGAGAAGCGGCCGGCGAAATTCTTGCCCGACCAGCTTTTGCTCTCAGCGACACTAAAAGAAATGTGAATCTCGTTGCAATATCGGCGGCTGATCTCGGCTTTCGGACCGATACTGTACCGCTTGCCGAAATTTATGCCCGCGCTCAACAGGTGGGTTTTGGACTCGCGGTCGCAGAGATCGCGCCACAACTAAGGCTTCAATATTTTGATCAGCCGATTGGTGAATTTCTCATCATCGGAATGGAGCCAATCAAGACATGGAAGGGCGAGCCTGTCATTCTAACGGTAGCCAATGGCGGGGCAGGACTCATCCTCATCGGCCAAGATGGCCGCGCTAATACACAGATCTGGGCGGCGTCCCATTTTCTATTCGTGCGGCCTGATGGAGCCGATTCGCTCAAGGCAGCCGCAGCGCGACTGCGCCAGAAATACAGGGCATCCGATGAACCTTTGTAGGGTTTGCAATGCCCTACAGTGCACAGCTTCACATAGTGCTTCCGGAGCCGGGGCTAGTCTGAGCACGGAAATTTGCGTGAAGCAGAAGTCCTGCAGGTGAAATTGCGTTTCCGAGTGCCAGAAATTTGGAGCAAGACGTCTTTTGGAAGTAGACCTCCGAACAAATTCCAAGGAGCTTTTCCTATGGATTATTTCAGTGAGGACTCCGCACACGTTACCAATGGCTTTTTGCTGAACGAACCAGCTGCGAGCAGCCACGAAGACAGGATCACTCAGAAGCGTTGGGTGAAGGCCGTGCTGGTCTTCTATGCCTGTTTGTTCCTGGTTGGCGCGACCGTGGTTGGCGTCCACAAGGGCATACGCACGTCAGGCGGCATAGAACAGCATGCCACCTTGCACGAAGACATTCGATCCAACCAGTAAGGCCTGATGCATTTTGCAAGTGAGGCTGTATTCGCCGTCATCTCGGCGCGCGCATCGCACGCCAAACTCGAAGGAGTTAGGTCATGGCAACCACAGAATATGCTCATTCCGCGCCACCAATTCAGGCGACACGAGACTACGACGGATGGATCGCTGCTGGTTATGGCATCCTAGGGTTAGTCGCGCTTGCTGCGATCTATTTTGCGTCGGGCGGTCCGGGAAACGGCGAGGTTGCGCTCGCCAGTATGTTAGCTATGCCATAATTTGATGGCGAATGATGCGAGGGCTTCTCATTCTCTTTGTTGCGTTTTCGCTCATGTTGGCCGCACGCGGCCAACATCAAACAGATTTCGTGCCGCGCCCGACCGCATTCATGCCACCCGTTAACGTGCCCTAGGTCGGCTTCCGGCGTTCGCCGCTCGCTTGGCTTGGCCGTAGGTAGCCGGCAACAGTGTATTGACAATATTCTCGTCGCGCGGCGGTCGATCGCGAACGCGCCGACCGGCTGAGTTATCCTACAGTTATTTATTTACGGGTGTACAGCGGCCGGAGAGGGAGCGAAGTCGGCTCTGGGTAAGCAGGCGAAGAACTCAACCTGAGCAAGTCTAGGCCGCTATGCGCCACTGAGCCGACCTTAACGAGAGCTGCGGCCACATCGCTGAATCCCTTTGCCTGTAGCGGCACCCGATGTCCGCTGCGATCTGTCTCAAAACTGGGCCCGGAAATCCCAGTTGATTTTGAAATAGCAATGCTCATGCCGCAGGCTTGCGACAGGGCCTCCCTCAGCAAACTGTGCATCGCGTGGTTCGCCCCGTCAGATGGGGACTAGGGCACAGGCTTCGGTCTTGCACTTTTGATCCGCGTAGCTCGGCCGCGGCGACTTGGGATAGAACCGCATCACAACGTCGCGCGAACATTTGGAATTAGGGGCGGTGCTGGCGCCCGCCCCTAATTCGTATTGTTAGTGCGTTGCCGGTTCGAGATGCCGGCGCAAGTCGTCGTTAATCTGGCCGATAGCCGCCTCGGTCGAGGGTACCTTACGGATCGCATTCAGCAGCACGAAATCATGAATCGTCCCGTTGTAGCGAACAGCGGTGACGCTCACGCCTGCATCCTTCAACTTCCTTGCGTAAGCCTCGCCTTCGTCTCGGAGAGGATCGTTTTCCGCAGTGATGACCAGTGCTGGCGGCAGGCCCTTGAGCTGGTCGATACTGGCGCGCAGTGGCGACACATAGGGATTATCGCGGGTCTTGGCGTCGGGAGCATAGAGATCCCAACCATATTTCATGAAGGCCCGCGCCAGGAAGCGGCCTGTTCCATACTCGCGATACGAGCCGGTATCAACACTGGCGTCGGTCGCTGGGATCAGGAGAGCCTGATAACTGATCTTGGCTCCGCCGCGGTCCTTGCTCATCAGAGCAAGCGCCGCCGCCATATTACCGCCGACAGAATTGCCAGCCACGGCGATGCGGCTGCCATCGGCACCGAATTCTTGGGCATGCTGAGCGACCCATTGCAGTGCCGTGTAGCATTGATCGAGTTGAGTGGGAAATTTTGCCTCGGGAAGGGACGTATATTCGACGAATACGCCGATCTGTCCTGAGCCGACGACGAGATCGCGCAGTAGACGCTGATGATTCTCGAAATTGCCGACGATCCAGACACCACCATGGATGAATAGTAGCACGCCCGGCGTGCCGCTGATCTGGGCCGGCTTCATGATGTACAGCTTCACCGGGCGGCCATCCTGACTAATAGTTTGCTCGGTCGTCGTAACTCCAGACATATCGATGGCTGTCTGGCGCTGCAGCTCGGTGAGGATCTGTTGCGGCTTTGGCTGGGGCAGCTCCCAGAATGGACTGGAGTCCTTGTTAATCTTGGTAAGAAACGAGCGAACTTGTGAATCGATCCGAGGATCGGTGGCGGCATCTGGGGCCGCGTGGGCTGTTTGAGTCATCAGGATGGCTCCGAGGCTGAGCGTTGCAAGTAAGGAGAGGGGTTTCATGGTCAATCTCTGCGAGTGGGTTACACGCAACCGCCCAGATAGTCCGCCGGCGGGGCCGGGGGCATCTGTCAAATGACCAGTCCGATGACAGATTGGTCGTCAGTTTTCCGGTTGGACGAAGCTGGCGATAATGGGTCGCAATCCCGATCGCGACGTGATGCCAGTTTTGGAGAAGATCCGGTGTAGGTGGTAACCGACCGTTCTGTGAGACAGATAAAGTCTCGCGCCGATCTCCTTGTTCGATAGGCCCTCGGCGGCGAGCTGTGCGACGTGAAGCTCTTGCGGAGTAAGCGTTTCCCAGACCTGTTCGGTCCGTCGGCGGCTGGATTCACCCGAAGCACGCAATTCCTCCCGAGCGCGGTCGCTCCAGGGCGAAGCACCGAGCGCATCAAAGATGTTACGGGCCTCACGGAGTGGAGTCCTCGCGTCGGCTGATCTGCGTTGGCGGCGCAGCCACCCGCCATAAGCGAGGAGTAGACGCCCCCGCAGAAACGGCCACTTCTCTGCCGCCGGCCCAAGACCTCGCAAGAAAAACTGCTCAGCATCTTCGGGTGCGGCAAGTAGCGCCCTGCCGTAGTGCAGCATAGTCGCGATCCACGGCACCGGCGTTGGTGCCGTGACGCGCTCCACCTCATCGACCGCACCACGAGCCGTGTCGGCGTTACCGGAATAAACGGCCGCTTCCACAAAATCCGCGAGCCCATAGAACTCAATGCCGGAATTAAAAGCTGGATCGCCAGGTGCGAAAATGCGTCGCAAATGTTCGTAAGCCAACCAATGCTGCCCGGCTCCGATGGCGGACACGCCTCGTGCGACTTGCAGTAATGCCTGCAAGAAACCGGCGCCGATGGACAGCAGCAAGCGCTCTGCCTGCGCCGCATATGCTTCCGATTGCTCCAGATGACCTTGCATTCCGGCAAGCCTGGCTTTCAGAATCGTGGCACCGGCGATCCAGAGAGGTTCGTTCGTCTCTTCGCCAAAGCGGACGGCTTCCTCGGCCTCTCTCATCGCGCCGGTCCAATTGCCGACCTCCATTTCGGCATGCGCTTGCGTGCAAAGAACGCGCGCGAGATCGCCGAGCCGCCCTTGCGCACGCAGCGCGGCATTGACGCCAGCGAGATAGCCTACATTGAGGTCGAAAGCCCCAATGCAATTGGCGGTCGTTCCGAGTATTCTCGCGATGGCGGGATCGTCGCTTCCCCGTTCAAAAAGACTCTGGAGCCTGCTGCGCACGTCGTGTCCGCGTCGAAGCGGCTCGACATAGGCGAGTGTTGCGATCAGGCGGGGGTCGGTGTCCGCCAACTCCAGGCTGTTTGCCGCAACCAGAACCTTGGCACGGATGTCGTCACTTGCATTGGTCCACCAGCAGCGTTGGGCGGCACGCCACAGGAAATTGCTTGCCAGCCCCTTCGCCCCGGCAGCATTGGCCTTGTTGGCGAAACCAAGCAAAGCGGGGATTTTGGCGGCATCGTAGACGGCCAGCGGCTGGCCAATCTCGCGACACCAGCCAATCCGCATAGCCATGAGCTGATCAGTTTCGTCGACATCGATCTGACGTAGCAGATGTTCCAGCAAGTCCGGCTTGCCGAGATCGGCGGTAAGTTCGGACGCACGCAACAGCCGCTCGCTCCTGGTCTTTGCCGTGCTGCTCAATCGCGCGGCATTCTCAAGCACCTCGATCGCCATGGCGACGGCGCCCTTTCGAAGCGCTCGCGTTGCCATTTGATCGTGTTCGCTCGCGAGTTCTTCATCCGGTCCGATGGTCGCTGCTGCCCGATGCCACAACTGGCGGTCCAGCTGATCCTGAATAACAGCCGCAAGCGCCGCGTGAATCCTTTGGCGCAGAGCCAGATCGGCGGTCTGGTGCACCGCGGAACGAACGAGCGGATGCCGAAACCGCACTTCCGCTTGGTCAATCTCGATCAGCTTGGCGGCGATCGCCGGCGCTAAGGCATCGACGCCGATCCGCTCACCCAGTACCGCTTCACCGGCGTGCAGGGTTTCGTGGAGTGACGTTCCATCGTTTTCCGCCGCCACGAACAATAG
>NZ_JBBIAR010000074.1:0-45775 GCF_054185165.1 Bradyrhizobium sp. UFLA05-109
GCGCCTGACGATCTCGTCCAGTCCGGGAATGAGCGACGTGGCAACGGTCATGAAACGCAAACTCGCATTGGACACGCCGGGAGTACACGAGAAGCCTTAAAATGCACCGCCAGCAGGCAATTTAGGCCATCCTTGGTGAAGGAACGGTTAGGCCAGGGGCTGCATAAAAAGGCGCTCCCCGGGCGGCCGGGTCTTGTCGAGAGGAGCGAAAAGCGCTATATCCGCGCCAACTTATCTTCTCATACGATCGGTATTGAGAGTGGGCCCGGAAGGACCCGCTCTTTTTTATTACCTGTATCGACGACGTGATCGGGCGACCACCTCTGTGAAGGCCGACCGACCCCACGAGTTCCCTGAAGCAGCGTAAAGCAAGCGTTAACCACTAGAAGCGTCTTGACCCCAGACATGATCGAACCCAGCGCTGGTTCCACAGATGCCGAGCTATTGGCCGAGCCGCGGCTCGTGGTCGAGCCGGGCGTGGCCGCGCGGGTCTCGGCGATCGCGGGCCCGGTGCTGCAAGGCATGGGCTATCGCCTGGTGCGGATCCGCATTTCCGGGGAAGCCGGCTGCACGGTCCAGGTCATGGCGGAGCGGCCCGACGGCTCGATGCAGATCGAGGATTGCGAGGCGATCTCGCGGGCACTGTCGCCGGTGCTCGACGTCGCCGATCCCATCGACCGCGCCTATCGGCTGGAGATTTCCTCGCCGGGGATCGACCGGCCGCTGGTGCGTCGCTCCGATTTCGAGCGCCATCTGGGGCACCTCGTGAAGATCGAGATGGCCGTCGCCCATGACGGACGAAAGCGCTTCCGCGGCACCATTGCCGGCACCGTGGACGATCGCGTTCGCATCACGCGCGACGACGTCAAAGCCGGCGAGGACGCCGACGTTCTCCTGGTGATGGAGGATATCGGCGAGGCGCGGCTGGTCCTCACCGATGAGCTGATCGCGCAGTCCATGCGCCGCGGCAAGGCGCAGGAGCGCGTGATGCGCCGCAATCTCGGCCTGGAGCCGCCGCAACCGGCGCACGCCAAGATCAGCGAAAAGACGACCAAGAACACCAAGCCGAAGAAGAAGCCGGCACCGAAGAACACCAAGCAACATCGCCTGGCCGCCGAACGTGCGCGGCGCGGCGAAATCGAGCCTGACGAAGGAGACTAACCATGGCAGTCAGCGCCAATCGACTTGAATTGCTGCAGATCGCCGACGCCGTTGCGCGCGAGAAATCGATCGACCGCGGCATCGTCATTGCCGCGATGGAGGACGCCATCGCGAAGGCGGCGCGCGCCCGTTACGGCAGCGAGACCGACGTTCACGCCGAGATCGATCCCAAGAAGGGCGAGCTCCGGCTGTCGCGCCACATGCTGGTCGTGGACAAGGTCGAAAATCATTCCAACCAGATTTCGCTGGTCGACGCGCAGCGCGCCAATCCCGGCGCCCAGGTCGGCGATACCATCGCCGATACGCTACCGCCGCTGGAATATGGCCGTATCGCCGCGCAATCGGCCAAGCAGGTCATCGTGCAGAAGGTGCGCGAGGCCGAGCGCGACCGGCAGTACCAGGAATTCAAGGACCGCATCGGCGACATCGTCAACGGCGTCGTCAAGCGCGTCGAATATGGCAGCGTGATCGTCGATCTCGGCCGTGGCGAAGCCATCATCCGCCGCGACGAGATGCTGCCGCGCGAGGTCTTCCGCAACGGCGACCGCGTCCGAGCCTATATCTTCGACGTGCGCCGCGAGACTCGCGGTCCCCAGATCTTCCTTTCCCGCACCCATCCGCAGTTCATGGCGAAGCTGTTCGCGCAGGAAGTGCCGGAAATCTATGACGGCATCGTCGAGATCAAGGCAGTGGCCCGTGATCCCGGCTCGCGTGCGAAAATCGGCGTGATTTCCCGCGATTCCTCGGTCGATCCGGTCGGCGCCTGCGTCGGCATGCGCGGCTCGCGCGTGCAAGCCGTGGTGAACGAATTGCAGGGCGAGAAGATCGACATCATCCCCTGGTCGCCGGATATCGCGACCTTCGTGGTGAACGCGCTGGCGCCGGCCGAAGTGTCCAAGGTCGTCATCGACGAGGACCGCGAGCGCATCGAGGTCGTGGTGCCCGACACCAACAACCAGCTTTCGCTGGCGATCGGCCGCCGCGGCCAGAACGTCCGCCTCGCCTCGCAGCTCACCGGCTGGGACATCGACATCCTGACCGAGCAGGAGGAATCGGAGCGCCGCCAGGCCGACTTCGAGAACTCCACCCGTGTCTTCATGGAATCGCTCAATGTCGACGAGGTGGTCGGTCAATTGCTCGCGTCCGAAGGCTTCACCTCGGTCGAGGAACTGGCGATGGTCGACGTCAAGGAACTGGCCGGCATCGAAGGTTTCGACGAGGAGACCGCGCAGGAGCTTCAGAACCGCGCGCGCGAATATCTGGAGCAGCAGGAAGCCGAGCTCGAGGCCAAGCGTAAGGAACTCGGCGTCGAGGACGCCGTCAAGGACGTGCCCGGCGTCACCTCGAAGATGCTGGTGAAGTTCGGGGAGAACGACATCAAGACGGTCGACGACCTCGCCGGCTGCGCCACCGACGACCTGGTCGGCTGGACCGAGCGCAAGGAAGGCGGCGAGCAGACCAAGTTCAAGGGCGCGCTCGACGGCATCGACATCTCCCGCGACGATGCGGAGGCGATGATCATGCAGGCGCGCGTCAAGGCCGGCTGGATCACCGAGGCCGACCTCGCCAAGCCCGCTGAAGACGCCGAGGCGTCCGAACAGCAGCCGGCTTAAGGGCGATCAGGAGATGTCGCCCGGATGCTTGCCAGCACTGACCCCGAACTCGACCATGGACCGCGGACCGAAAGGTCCGCGACCATGCGCATGTGCGTGGTCAGCCGACAGGTCCGGCCGATCGACGAGCTGATCCGCTTCGTCGTTTCCCCCCAGGGCGATATTGTTCCCGACCTCAAGCGCAAGCTTCCTGGCCGGGGCATGTGGATATCGGCCTCCCGACAGGCGGTTGCGGAAGCCGTCCGCCATCACCATTTCAGCAAGGCCTTCAAGCGCAATTTGCGCGTCCCGCCGACGCTTCCCTCTGACACGGAAACGCTGCTGGTTCGGAGTGCGACCGAGGCGCTGGCGATTGCCACCAAGGCAGGTCAGGTCCTGGCCGGCTTCGGCAAGGTCGAGACCGCCCTGAAAGAAGGAACGGTTGCGGTCCTGATCCACGCCAGTGACGGAGCCCAGGACGGAATCCGCAAATTGGACGCGTTGGTGCGGCAAAACGAGCGGAATCGCGACGACAGACCGCAAATTCCCGTCGTCACCGCATTGAAATCGGCAGAATTGGATTTGGCACTAGGCAGGTCAAATGTGATACATGCTGCGCTGCTCGCGGGCCCGGCGAGCAGGACATTTTTGTCACGTAGCCAGATGCTGGTCCGATACCGGCTGGCGGACGATGACGAGACTGCCGAAAAGCGCGGCCAGGATTTCTGAAGACAAACGACGACCGGTATGACGGTGCGGCAACGCACAACGACAACAAGATCAGGATTAGGACTGCTGAATGGTTGATACCAAGACCCCTGGCGACAAGAAGCTGAGCGTTCCGAGCAAGACGCTGACGCTCAAGCCGCGCGTCGAAACGGGCACCGTGCGCCAGAGCTTCAGCCATGGCCGCAGCAAGCAGGTTGTGGTCGAGAAGCGCGGCAAGCGCCGGATCGGGGACACCGGTCCCGAGCCGCACGTGCCTGAGGTTGCGAAGCCGGCGCCGGCCGCGCCGGCTCCCTCGCGCCCGGCTCCGCCGCCCGCTGCGCCGCGCAACGCCAATTCCGGCGTGGTGCTGCGCACGCTGACCGAGGACGAACGTTCTGCCCGCGCCAGCGCGCTGGCCGATGCCAAGCTGCGCGAGGTCGAAGAGCGCCGCCAGGCCGAGGAAGAGGCCCAGCGCCGCGCCATCCGCGAAACCGCCGAGCGCGCCGAGCGCGAGGCCGCCGAAGCTCGCCGCAAGGCCGAGGACGAACGTCATCGCCACGAAGACGAAGCCAAGCGAAAGGCCGAGATCGAGGCCAAGAAGCGTTTTGGCGAAGGCGAGCAGCCGCAATCTGCCGCGCGTACCGCGACGGCGGCACCGGCGGCTCCTGCGCCGCGGCCCGGGACGACCACTGCGCGACCGACGGCCTCCGCGGCCCGGCCCGCAACGACCACGCAGCGGCCGGCCGGCCCGGCGGGTCGCGCCCCCGCAGTCGCGGCCGGACCGGACGAGGACGAGGGTCCGCGCCAGATCCGCCGCGGTCCCGGCGGCGTCGCGCGTCCTGCGGCAGCCCCCAAGACCACCCACAAGCCCGGCCCGCAGAAGGAGCGCGGCCGCCTGACGGTCGTCACCGCGCTCAATGCCGACGAAGTGCGCGAGCGCTCGATCGCCTCGTTCCGCCGCCGCACCCAGCGCCTGAAGGGCCATGCCTCTAACGAGCCGAAGGAAAAGCTGATCCGCGAGGTGACGATCCCGGAGGCGATCACCATCCAGGAACTCGCCAACCGCATGTCCGAGCGCGCGGTCGACGTCATCCGCATGCTGATGAAGCAGGGCGCGATGCACAAGATCACCGACGTGATCGACGCCGACACCGCGCAGCTCATTGCCGAGGAGCTCGGTCACACGGTGAAGCGTGTTGCCGCCTCCGACGTCGAAGAAGGCCTGTTCGACGTCGTCGACGATTCCACCGATACCGAACCGCGTTCGCCGGTCGTGACCGTGATGGGTCACGTCGACCACGGCAAGACCTCGCTGCTCGACGCGCTCCGCCACGCCAATGTGGTCTCGGGCGAAGCCGGCGGCATCACCCAGCATATCGGCGCCTATCAGGTGTCTTCGCCCGAAACCGGCAAGAAGATCACCTTCATCGACACGCCTGGCCACGCCGCGTTCACCGCGATGCGCGCCCGGGGCGCCAAGGTCACCGACATCGTCGTGCTGGTGGTCGCGGCCGACGACGGCGTGATGCCGCAGACCGTCGAGGCCATCAACCACGCCAAGGCGGCGCGCGTGCCGATCATCGTGGCGATCAACAAGATCGACAAGCCCGATGCCAAGCCCGAGCGCGTGCGCACCGAACTGCTCCAGCACGAGGTGCAGGTCGAGTCGTTCGGCGGCGAAGTGGTCGACGTCGAAGTATCGGCCAAGAACAAGACCAATCTCGACAAGCTGCTGGAGATGATCGCGCTGCAGGCCGAAATTCTCGACCTGAAGACCAATTCGCAGCGCCCGGCCGAAGGCACCGTGATCGAGGCCAAGCTCGATCGCGGCCGCGGCCCGGTCGCGACCGTGCTGGTCCAGCGCGGCACCTTGCAGGTCGGTGACATCATCGTCGCCGGCGCCGAGATGGGCCGCGTCCGCGCGCTCATTTCGGATCAGGGCGAGACGGTCGACGAGGCCGGTCCTTCCGTGCCGGTCGAGGTGCTCGGCTTCAATGGTCCGCCCGAGGCCGGCGATCGTCTCGCGGTCGTCGAGAACGAGGCCCGCGCCCGCCAGATCACCAGTTACCGCGCGCACCAGAAGCGCGAGAACGCGGCAGCCTCGATCTCCGGCATGCGCGGCTCGCTCGAGCAGATGATGTCGCAGTTGAAGACCGCGGGCCGCAAGGAATTCCCGCTGATCGTCAAGGCCGACGTGCAGGGCTCGCTGGAAGCGATCCTCGGCTCGCTCGAGAAGCTCGGCACCGAGGAAGTCGCCGCCCGCATCCTGCATGCCGGCGTCGGCGGCATCTCGGAATCCGACGTGACGCTCGCGGAAGGCTTCAACGCCGCGATCATCGGCTTCTCGGTTCGTGCCAACAAGGAGGCGGCCGCGGCCGCCAAGCGCAACGGCATCGAGATTCGCTACTACAACATCATCTACGACCTCGTGGACGACGTGAAGAAGGCGATGAGCGGCCTGCTCGCGCCGACCCTGCGCGAAACCATGCTGGGCAATGCCGAGATCCTGGAGATCTTCAACATCTCCAAGGTCGGCAAGGTCGCCGGCTGCCGCGTCACCGACGGTACCGTGGAACGCGGCGCCAATGTGCGCCTGATCCGCGACAACGTCGTCGTGCATGAAGGCAAGCTGTCGACGCTGAAGCGCTTCAAGGACGAAGTGAAGGAAGTTCAGGCCGGCCAGGAATGCGGCATGGCCTTCGAGAGCTACCACGACATGCGCGTGGGCGACGTGATCGAGTGTTATCGAGTGGAGACGATCCAGCGCTCCCTGTAAGTCCAAATCTTACCGAAGCGCGCGGATCTTTTTGAACTGAAATTGCGAGAGCGCGATGGCCGGATTCATTCCGGCCATCGACGTCTCATTCGTTTCAACAAACGACAATGCCCGTGTCCCATCACGGGCATGACGAGGTGATTTTTCAGAGAATGCCCCGCCATCATCAGAAAAAGAGCTCCGCGCCCGGCGGCTCGCAGCGGCAGCTGCGCGTCGGCGAGCAGGTTCGCCATGCGATGGCCGATATTCTGGCGCAAGGCAGCGTGCATGATGCGGACCTCGAAGGCCACATCATCACCGTGCCGGAGGTACGGATGTCGCCGGACTTGAAGCTCGCGACCATCTACGTGATGCCGCTCGGCGGCCGCGACACCGAGCGCGTGATTGCGGCGCTCGATCGCAACAAGAAATTCCTGCGCGGCGAAGTCGCGCGGCGCGTTAACCTGAAATTTGCACCTGACATTCGCTTCCGCGTCGACGAGCGATTCGACGAAGCGGAACGGATCGAGAAATTATTGCGAACGCCTGCGGTGCAAAAAGACCTGGAACAGGATCCGAATTCGGATCGGGAAGAAGAACAGTGATGATCGACCCGGCTCACGGTGCAATCGGCACCGAAGACGCTGATGCGCGCGACGTGCAGAAGAATAATTTTGCCGAGCTGCGCGGCGACGCCACGCCGCATGCGCAGGAGCGCCGCGTCAACAACGATCCGCGCGCCAAGCAGCAGAAGAACAATCAGCCGCGCCGCGACCGGCGCGACGTGCACGGCTGGGTCGTGCTCGACAAGCCGATCGGAATGACCTCGACGCAGGCCGTTGCGGTGCTGAAGCGCCTGTTCCAGGCCAAACGCGCCGGCCACGCCGGCACGCTCGACCCGCTCGCCTCCGGCGGCCTGCCGATTGCGCTTGGGGAGGCCACCAAGACCGTCCCCTTCGTGATGGACGGCCGCAAGCGCTACCGCTTCACCGTCTGCTGGGGCGAGGAGCGCGATACCGATGATATCGAGGGCCGGCCGACCGCCACCTCCGACCAGCGCCCGGCCCGGGAGGCCATTCTGGCACTGCTGCCCCGGTTCACCGGCGTCATCGAGCAGGTCCCGCCGCGCTATTCCGCGATCAAGGTCCAGGGCGAGCGCGCCTATGATCTGGCGCGCGACGGCGAGGTCGTGGAGCTGGCCCCCAGGCCGGTCGAGATTCACCATTTATCCCTTGTAGATCAACCGGATAGCGATCGAGCAGTATTCGAGGCCGAATGCGGCAAGGGGACCTATGTCCGCGCTTTGGCCCGGGATATGGGCCGGATTCTCGGCACTTACGGCCATATTTGCGCGCTGCGGCGGACCCTGGTCGGCCCATTTGGCGAGAACGACATGATTCCGCTGGATCAGCTGGAAGCTTTGTGCCATAGAGCCGCGTCCGGCGAGGGCAGCCTCGCCGACGCGCTTTTGCCCGTTGAGACCGCGCTGGACGACATCCCGGCACTGGCCGTCACTCGGGCTGATGCGGCAAGGCTCCATCGGGGCCAAGCCGTTTTGTTGCGCGGACGGGATGCGCCCACTTGTAGCGGCACAGTCTATGTCACGGTGGCAGGCCGTCTTTTGGCGCTTGCTGAAGTTGGCAATGGCGAAATCATCCCCAAGCGTGTGTTCAACCTGACCGGCCTGACTGCCAGCACCGGTCGCAACGAGAGAAATTGACGATGTCGATTGCCGCAGAACGCAAAGCGGAAGTCATCAAGACGAATGCCACCAAGGCGGGTGACACCGGTTCGCCCGAGGTCCAGGTCGCGATCCTTTCGGAACGCATCAACAACCTCACGAACCATTTCAAGACCCACGTGAAGGACAATCATTCGCGCCGCGGCCTCTTGAAGCTCGTGTCGACGCGCCGTTCGCTCCTCGACTACCTGAAGAAGAAGGACGAGGCGCGGTACAAGGCGCTGCTCGAGAAGCACAACATTCGTCGTTAACAGCTCTTGCGCGCGCCACCGGCGCGCGTTTTTGCGCGTGGTTTCGAACGAAAGCACTTTTCTTCAAGGTTTTTGATCGAGGCTCACGCGCATGTCGGGTGCGAGCCAATACTGATTCGCATCCGGGGCATGATGGTCGAGGGCCGTGATTCGGCGTTCGCGCTCGTGCCGACTGACCAGTCCAGCAGCAATCCGGCGGCTGGGCGCAACGGGCGAGGCGCCCGTATGACCCGAAAGGATGGACGCCATCCGAAATCCAAAAACCATGGCAGGATCGCAGGACGCTGATCACCCGTTCCGATCAGCGTCCCGCAATCTTGCGCATGGTTTTTGTTTTTCGACCGTCCCTTCTTTCGAGAACCCATGAAAGAAGACCTCTATGTTCAATAAGCATTCAGTCGAGATCGACTGGGGCGGACGCCCTCTCAAGCTCGAAACCGGCAAGATCGCACGTCAGGCCGACGGCGCCGTCGTCGCGACCTACGGCGAGACCGTGGTGCTCGCCACCGTCGTCGCGGCGAAGGCGCCGCGCGAAGGTGTCGACTTCCTGCCGCTGACGGTTGACTACCAGGAGAAGGCCTATGCCGCGGGCCGCATTCCCGGCGGCTATTTCAAGCGCGAAGGCCGTCCGACCGAGAAGGAGACGCTGGTCTCCCGTCTGATCGACCGTCCGATCCGTCCGCTGTTCGTCGACGGCTGGCGCAACGAGACCCAGGTCATCGCCACCGTGCTGTCGCACGACATGGAAAACGATCCCGATATCGTTGCGATGGTCGCGGCATCTGCCGCCCTGACGCTGTCCGGCGCGCCCTTCAAGGGCCCGATCGGCGCTGCCCGCGTCGGCTTTGCCAATGACGAATTCGTTCTCAACCCGACGCTCGACGAGATGACCGACACCCAGCTCGACCTCGTCGTCGCCGGCACCGCCGATGCGGTGCTGATGGTGGAATCGGAGGCCAAGGAGCTCAACGAAGACGTGATGCTCGGCGCTGTGATGTTCGGTCACCGTCACTTCCAGCCGGTCATCAACGCGATCATCGAGCTCGCCGAGAAGGCTGCGAAGGAGCCGCGCGAGGTCACCACGATCGACAATTCGGCGATCGAAAAGGAAATGCTCGGCCTGATCGAGCAGGAACTGCGCGCCGCCTATGCGATCCCGGTCAAGCAGGAGCGCTATGCTGCGGTCGGCGTCGCCAAGGAAAAGGTGATGGCCCACTACTTCCCGGAAGGCCAGGAGCCGAAATACGACAAGCTCCGTGTCGCCGGCGTGTTCAAGGAGCTGGAAGCCAAGATTGTTCGCTGGAACATCCTCGACACCGGCAAGCGCATCGACGGCCGCGACGTCAAGACGGTCCGCAACATCATCGCCGAAGTCGGCGTGCTGCCGCGCGCACACGGCTCGGCGCTGTTCACCCGCGGTGAGACCCAGGCGATGGTCGTAACCACGCTCGGCACCGGTGAGGACGAGCAGTACATCGACGCGCTGTCGGGGACGTACAAGGAAACGTTCCTGCTGCACTACAACTTCCCGCCCTACTCGGTCGGCGAGACAGGGCGCCTCGGTGGCACCAAGCGTCGCGAGATCGGCCATGGCAAGCTTGCCTGGCGCGCGATTCATCCCGTGCTGCCGCCGCACCACGAATTCCCCTACACCACCCGCGTGGTGTCGGAGATCACCGAGTCCAATGGTTCGTCGTCGATGGCCTCGGTCTGCGGCGCCTCGCTCGCCCTGATGGACGCCGGCGTGCCGTTGAAGCGGCCGACCGCGGGCATCGCGATGGGCCTGATCCTCGAAGACAAGCGCTTTGCCGTTCTCTCGGACATTCTCGGTGACGAGGACCATCTCGGCGACATGGACTTCAAGGTCGCCGGCACGGAGGCGGGCATCACCTCGCTCCAGATGGACATCAAGATCGAGGGGATCACCGAGGAGATCATGCGCGTCGCCCTTGGCCAGGCCAAGGAAGGCCGCATCCACATCCTCGGCGAGATGGCGAAGGCCCTGACCGCGGCTCGCGCCGAGCTCGGCGAATACGCGCCGCGCATCGAGACCTTCAAGATCCCGACCGACAAGATCCGCGAAGTGATCGGCACCGGCGGCAAGGTGATCCGCGAGATCGTCGAGAAGACCGGCGCCAAGGTCAACATCGAGGACGACGGCACCGTGAAGGTCGCCTCCAGCGACGGCGAGGCGATGAAGGCCGCGATCAAGTGGATCAAGTCGATCGCATCCGAGCCCGAAGTCGGCCAGATCTATGACGGCACCGTCGTCAAGGTGATGGAGTTCGGAGCCTTCGTGAACTTCTTCGGCTCCAAGGACGGCCTCGTCCACATCAGCCAGCTCGCGGCCAGCCGCGTGCAGAAGACCACCGACGTCGTCAAGGAAGGCGACAAGGTCAAGGTCAAGCTGCTCGGCTTCGACGATCGCGGCAAGACCCGCCTGTCGATGAAGGCGGTCGACCAGCAGACCGGCGAGGACCTCGAGGCCAAGCAGAAGGCGGCCGAGGGCCAGCAGGCGCCGCGCGAAGCGGCCGGCGAGTAAATCTCTCCGTACTGAAAACACGAAGGGCGGCCTCTCGGCCGCCCTTTTTGTTTGTGCTGACGCTTCGAACGATCAGGCGATGTCGAAACGATCAGCGTTCATCACCTTGGTCCAGGCCGCCACGAAGTCCTTGGCGAACTTCTGCTTCGAATCTGCACTCGCATAGACTTCGGCGAAGGCGCGGAGCTGGGAGTGCGAGCCGAAGATCAGGTCGGTGCGGGTCGCGGTCCACTTGACCGCATTGGTCTTGCGATCACGTCCCTCGTACGCGCCGTTGGCGGTCGGCGCCCACTGCGTGCTCATGTCGAGCAGGTTGACGAAGAAGTCGTTGGTCAGCGTCCCCGGCTTCGCCGTGAACACGCCGTTCTTCGAACCACCTGCGTTGGCGCCGAGCACACGCAGGCCGCCGACGAGAACCGTCAGCTCAGGCGCGGTGAGCCCCAGCAGCTGGGCCCGGTCCACCAGGGCTTCCTCTTGCCTCAGGAACTGATGCTTGCCGCCGACATAGTTGCGGAAGCCGTCAGCCCGCGGCTCGAGTGGCGCGAAGGACGGAACGTCCGTCTGCTCCTGTGATGCATCCATGCGGCCCGGCGTGAACGGCACCTTCACGTCGATACCAGCGTCCTTCGCGGCCTTCTCCACCGCGGCACCACCGCCGAGGACGATGAGGTCGGCAAGCGAGATCTTCTTCTTCCCCGCGCCAAACTCCTTCTGGATCGCCTCGAGCTTGCCGAGCACCTTGGAGAGCTGGGCCGGCTGGTTGACCTCCCAATCCTTCTGCGGGGCAAGGCGGATACGCGCGCCATTGGCGCCACCGCGCTTGTCGGAGCCGCGGAAGGTCGAGGCCGAGGCCCAGGCCGTGGAGACCAGCTCGGACACCGAGAGGCCGGAAGCCAGGATCTTCGTCTTCAGGCCTGCGATGTCCTGCTCGCTTGCGAGCTCGTGATCGACGGCCGGAATTGGATCCTGCCAGATCAGCGTCTCCTTCGGCACCAGCGGGCCGAGGTAGCGCGCGATCGGACCCATGTCGCGGTGGGTGAGCTTGAACCAGGCGCGGGCAAAGGCGTCCGCGAACTGGTCGGGATTCTCGAGGAAGCGCCGCGAGATCTTCTCATAGGCCGGATCGAAGCGCAGCGAGAGGTCGGTCGTGAGCATGGTCGGCACATGCTTCTTGGACTTGTCGAACGCATCCGGAATGACCGCCTCAGTGCTCTTGGCCTTCCACTGCTGCGCGCCGGCCGGGCTCTTGGTCAGCTCCCATTCGTGACCGAACAGATTCTCGAAGAAGTAGTTGCTCCACTTGGTCGGCGTCTGCGTCCAGGTGACTTCCGGACCACCAGTGATCGCGTCGGCGCCGATGCCCGTGCCGTACTTGCTCTTCCAGCCGAGGCCCTGATCTTCCAGCGCACCGGCTTCCGGCTCCGGTCCGACGAGGGACGGGTCGCCCGCACCGTGGGTCTTGCCGAAGGTGTGGCCGCCGGCGATCAGCGCGACGGTCTCCTCGTCATTCATCGCCATGCGGAAGAACGTCTCGCGGATGTCCTTGGCGGCCGCGACCGGATCCGGCTTGCCGTTCGGTCCTTCCGGATTGACGTAGATGAGGCCCATCTGCACCGCGCCGAGCGGCTCGGCAAGCTGGCGTTCGCCGCTGTAGCGTTCATCGCCCAGCCACGTGCCCTCGGGACCCCAATACAATTCTTCCGGCTCCCAGACGTCGGCGCGACCGCCCGCAAAACCGAACGTCTTGAAGCCCATCGATTCCAGCGCGACGTTGCCGGCGAGGACCATCAGGTCGGCCCACGAGATCTTGCGGCCGTACTTCTGCTTGATCGGCCAGAGCAACCGACGAGCTTTGTCGAGATTGGCATTGTCGGGCCAGCTGTTCAGCGGCGCGAAACGCTGCTGACCGGCACCGGCGCCACCGCGACCATCGGTGATGCGGTAAGTGCCCGCGCTGTGCCAGGCCATGCGAATCATCAGGCCGCCATAGTGACCGAAGTCAGCCGGCCACCACGCCTGAGAGTCGGTCATCAGGGCGTGCAGGTCCTTGACGACCGCATTCAGGTCGAGCGTCTTGAATTCCTTGGCATAGTCGAAGTCCTCGCCCACCGGATCCGACAGATCGGAATTCCGGTGCAGGACCTGGACATCCAGTTGGTTCGGCCACCACTCGCGGTTTGAGGGTGCGGGTTTTCCGCCCGTGAACGGGCATTTTGCTTGATCGTCCATGAATACCTCCTCTGGTGGCGTCGAACATCGCCATGACCCAGGTCAAATGACTCTAGGCGCCGCCTCTTATCAGGTAAAGTTGACTTTAGTGATCGCTGCGATAGGATTTTCTGATGATAAATCTGACGCTGCGGCAGCTCCGATATTTCGATGCGCTGGCGCGTCTCGGCCATTTCGGGCGCGCGGCGGAAGCCTGCTCGATCTCGCAGCCGGCACTGTCGATGCAGATCAAGGAAATGGAGGAGACGCTCGGCGGATTGCTGCTCGAGCGCAGCGCGCGCCAGGTCGCACTCACGCGCTTCGGCGAGGAACTCGCCGAGCGCGTCCGCGAGATCCTGCGCTCGGTCGATGAGCTCGGCGACTTCGCGCGCGCCTCGCGCGACCGCTTCGCCGGCCGCCTGCGTATTGGCATGATCCCGACGATTGCGCCCTATCTCTTGCCCACCATCACCAAGAACCTCACGCGCCTGCATCCGGAACTCGACATCCGCGTGCGCGAGACGATGACACCCAAGCTGATCCAGGAGCTGGCCGAAGGCCGGCTCGACACGGCGATCGTCGCCCTGCCGGTCTCGGAAGCCTCGTTGACCGAAGTTGCGCTGTTCGAGGAAAAATTCCTGCTGGTGCGGCCGAGCACGGATGAGGGAACGCCGGTGCCCTCACGCGAGATGATGCGCGAGATGCGGCTCTTGCTGCTCGAGGAGGGACATTGTTTCCGCGACCAGGCGCTGTCTTTCTGCAACATGCAATCGGCCCCGCCGCGCGAAATGCTGGACGCGAATTCGCTGTCGACGCTGGTTCAGATGGTCAGCGCCGGCATCGGCGTGACCTTGATCCCTGAAATGGCCCTGCCGGTCGAGACGCGCTCGGCCTCCGTGTCGGTCGCGCGCTTCGCCGATCCGCAGCCCTCGCGCACCATCGGCATGGTCTGGCGCAAGACCAGCCCGTTGGCGCGGCAGCTCCTGCAAATCTCCGAGGTGGTGTGCCTCTCGGCCGGCAAGGTGCGCGCACGACCTGCGGCGAGCGCTATACCGCGCAATGCCAGGGCCTGATCAGCGCGCGGCAGATCATCCCATGTCCATTCCGTCAATCCGTCCCGCCGAGCCGCACGAATACGACGAGATCGCCCGCGTCTGGATGGAGAGCTGGGTCTCGACCGGCCTGGCGGAGGCTAGCAATTTCCTGCTCGCGAACCTGCGCGCACGCGTGCGGCGCGAAATCGAGGATGGCTGGAGCCTCTTTGTCGCCGATGATGACGGCGTGATCGCCGCCATCCTGGCGCTGCATGTGCCAAACCTCTATCTCGACCAGCTCTTCGTCGCGCCACGCTATCAGGGACGCTCGATCGGCCGGCAGTTGCTCGCCTTCACGCGGACGCAATTGCCTGACGAAATCGTCCTGCGCTGCGTGCGCGAGAACGAAAAGGCCTGGCGCTGGTACGAGCGCGAGGGATTTGTGTTCGAGCGGGAAGAAGTCGCGACGGCAACAGGCTTCATGATGAAGTGCTATCGGTGGCGCAGAAAGGACGGCGTCGATCGATTGCCAGGTAGTGTCTCAGTTTGAAAATAAGGCCTGGCTGCGATAGCCTCGCGATGCTCGCGACGGGGGAGCAACGTGCCAAGTTTCAAGCTTCATTCTCCGGGTGCTTGGGGCGAAAAGAACGCCAGAGAATACAGCTATTCGATGGTGTTGGAGACCGATGGCCGGGTTGAGTTGTCCGGCCAAGGCGGCTGGCATCCTGATACGCTCGATTTCCCGGTCGGTGTTCCGATTGAGGCGGAGATCAATCAAGCCTTCGATAACGTGGCCTTCATGCTGAATGAGATCGGGCTTGATTGGGCAAACGTCGCTCACGTCAACTCATACCATACGCCAGAACCGGACGGGACGATCCTCGCAGCTACAGCGGAGATGGCGCGGCAGTTTCGCCTTCGTATGCCCGATCATAGGCCGATCTGGACCTGCCTAGGCGTCGCGGTACTTGGCGACCCTAAGATGCACGTCGAAATCCGCGTGACGGCCTTTAGAGAGTGACGGCAACGCGCTTTCTGCAGGGGCCGCGCTTTCCAGGCTTCGGCGCAACAGCGTCCATCTTCTCGCAGAGATCGTCTCCATCGACCAAAGCGTCCGCGACACGCCAGCTGCGGGCCCATTTCAGGGCTTCTGCATTTTGATGGCGTTGCACCAAACCGTGGAAAAGCAAAGTTGACCAACATCTCGCGGGAAACATGCATCGTCACCCCAGCCATAGCGACTTGCCAAGTTGCATAGGACGCGCGATGCACGAGGACTCGCGTCCCGATGAAAGGTGAGGTCCTATGATCAAGCTCTACTGGTCGCCCCGCTCGCGCTCGTTCTCCGCGCTCTGGCTGATGGAAGAAACCGGCCTCCCCTATGAGCGTGTGCTGACCGACATCTCGACGGGCGCGCAGAAGGCGCCGGAGTACTTGAAGATCAATCCGATGGGCAAGGTGCCGGCCCTGGTCGACGGCGACGCCGCGCTCGGCGAGGCGGCGGCGATCTGCGCCTATGTCGCCGACCGCTACCCGGAGACGAAGCTCGCGCCCGTGCCGACCGATCCGCGACGCGCGCGATATCTGCAATGGCTGTTCTTCGGGCCGGCCTGCATCGAGCCCGGGCTGATCCAGATCTTCACCAAGCTCGAAGTGCCCACCTCCACGGCGGCGTGGGGCAGTGCGACGCAGGTGTTCGACGTCCTCGACGCCGCACTGGCCAAGGGACCATGGATCCTTGGCGACGAGTTCACGGCCGCCGACATCGTGATCGGCTCGGGGCTGAACTTTGCCGTGCGGATGTTCAAGCTGGTGCCGCCGCGGCCCAGTTTTGACGCCTATATCGCCCGCTGCGTGGCGCGACCGGCCTTTCAGCGCGCCGAGAAGATCGCGGCGGGGTGAGCGGCGGACGCGGTCCGTAGGGTGGGCAAAGCGAAGCGTGCCCACCCTTATCTATCAGCGCAACATTTGGCTTGGTGGGCACGTCGCTTGCGCTCCTTTGCCCACCCTACGGAGTTCTACTCCGGGGCCTTCAGATCGTCCGGCTTCGGCATCAGGACGATGTTGTAGCCGGAATCGACGTAGTGGATCTCGCCGGTGACGCCGCCGGAGAGATCCGACAGCAGATACAGCGCCGAGCCGCCGAGCTCGTCGAGCGTGACGCCGCGGCGGAGCGGCGAGTGCTTTTGCATGAACGCAAACATCGCGCGCGCCTCGCCGATGCCGGAGCCGGCGAGCGTGCGGATAGGGCCGGCGGAGATCGCGTTGACGCGAATGCCGCGCGGTCCGAAATCGGAAGCGAGATAGCGCACCGAGGCTTCCAGCGCCGCCTTGGCAACGCCCATCACGTTGTAGTTCGGCATCGATCGCTCCGAGGCGCCGAAGGTCAGCGTGATCATGCTGCCGCCCTCCGTCATCAGCTCGGCAGCTCGTTTTGCGACCTCCGTGAACGAGAAGCAGGAGATCACCATGGTGCGCGAGAAATTCTCTCGGCTGGTGTCGGCGTAGCGGCCCTTCAGCTCGTTCTTGTCGGCAAAGCCGATCGCGTGGATGACGAAGTCGAGCTGGCCCCATTTTTCGCGCAAGACTGCGAATGTAGCGTCGACGCTGGCGATGTCCTCGACGTCGCAAGGCAGCACCAACTCGACGCCGAGCGATTCGGCTAGCGGCTTGACACGTTTGCCGAGGGCATCGCCCTGGAAGGTGAAGGCGAGTTCGGCGCCGTGGGCATGCAGCGTCTTGGCCATGCCCCAGGCGATCGAGTGATCATTGGCGATGCCCATGATCAGACCGCGCTTGCCTTTCATCAACAATGTCATGTGGGAGCTTCCATCAGCCGAAAAGAGTTAGCCTCAACTTCAATCGTTCCGCCGAAGAGGCAGACCACCAGAATTTCCGTGTCCGCGGTGAACTCCATGCGTAACAGATCGATGTTCCCGCTGGATCGCCCCTTCAGAAGCCGCCCGACGTCGCCGTTCGCGACAAAACGAGTCACGTTCGTCCCAATGCAGTGAAAGCGGCGGCGTTGGCCAGATTTGTCATCGTCCGGGTAAAGGTCGACGACGAGGGCGAACTCTTGTTGGTCCGCCGCAAACCCTGACAGTCGAAAGTCAACGAGAACCCCGTCGTGCCAGTTGATCTCGTCTGGCCCAGCCGCCGAGGTCAGCAAGGGACGACTCAAGCATCCAGCCGGCTGAACACCAGCGTGGCGTTGGTGCCGCCGAAGCCGAACGAGTTCGACAGCACCGTGCCTATCTTGGCGTTGTCGATGCGCTTGCGCACGATCGGCATGTCGGCAAACACCGGGTCGAGTTCCTGGATGTGGGCGCTCTCGCAGATGAAGCCGTTGTTCATCATCAGCAGCGAGTAAATCGCTTCCTGCACGCCGGTCGCGCCCAGCGAATGGCCGGTGAGTGCCTTGGTGGCGGAGATCGGCGGACACTTCTCGCCGACGCCGAACACCTTTCGGATCGCCTCGATCTCCGGCGGGTCGCCCGCCGGCGTCGAGGTGGCGTGCGGGTTGATGTAATCGACCTTGGTCTTCACGGTCGACATTGCCATGCGCATGCAGCGCTCGGCGCCCTCGCCCGACGGCGCGACCATGTCGTAACCATCCGACGTCGCGCCATAGCCGACGATTTCGCCATAGATGCGCGCGCCGCGCGCCTTGGCGTGTTCGAGCTCTTCCAGCACCAGCACGCCGGCGCCGCCTGCGATGACGAAGCCGTCGCGATTGACGTCATAGGGACGCGAGGCGGTGGCGGGCGTATCGTTGTATTTCGAGGACATCGCGCCCATGGCGTCAAACAGCACCGACAGCGACCAGTCCAATTCCTCGCAACCGCCGGCGAAGATGATGTCCTGCTTGCCGATCTGGATCGTCTCATAGGCATTGCCGACGCAATGGTTCGACGTCGCGCAGGCCGACGAGATCGAGTAGTTCACGCCCTTGATCTTGAACCAGGTCGCAAGCGTCGCAGACGCCGTCGATGACATCGCCTTCGGCACCGCGAACGGCCCGACGCGCTTCGGCCCCTTGGAACGGGTAACGTCGGCGGATTCGACGATGGTACGGGCCGACGGCCCGCCCGAGCCCATGATGATGCCGGTGCGGATGTTGGAGACTTCGTCAGGCCCGAGACCGGAATCCTGGATCGCCTGCTCCATCGCGATGTGATTCCACGCCGCGCCCTGACCGAGGAAGCGCATCGCGCGGCGATCGATCACCGTCGCGGGATCGAGCGTCGGCTCACCCTGCACCTGCGAGCGGAAGCCGAGCTCGGCATATTTCTCTGCCCGCGAGATGCCTGACTTCGCCTCGTGAAGGCTCGCAAGCACTTCCTGGGTGTTGTTTCCGATGGACGAGACAATGCCCATCCCGGTGACCACAACCCGTCTCATGACCGCCTCGCCTTAATCGTTGTCTTCCTCAAGTGATGTGCTTTGCTTCAGCCTAGGCTCGTGCCCTGCTTGAACAGGCCTACCTTCAGATCCTTGGCGCGATAGATAATCGTGTCGTCGACCGAAAGCCACCCGTCGGCAATGCCCAGAACCAGCTTTGAGCGCATCACGCGCTTGATGTCGACGTTGTACACAACCTTGCGGGCCTCGGGCAGCACCTGGCCGCCGAACTTCAATTCGCTCAATCCAAGTGCACGGCCGCGCCCCTCACCGCCGATCCAGCCGAGGTAGAATCCGACCATCTGCCAGAGCGCGTCGAGGCCAAGGCAGCCCGGCATCACCGGGTCACTCTTGAAATGGCAGCCGAAGAACCAGAGGTCCGGCTTGACGTCGAGCTCGGCGCGCACCAGTCCCTTGCCGAATTCGCCGCCGTTGTCGGAAATTTCCGTGATACGGTCGAACATCAGCATCGGCGGCAGCGGCAATTGGGCGTTGCCCGGGCCGAACATCTCGCCGCGGGCACAAGCCAGCAAATCCTCGTATTCGTAACCGTTGCGCCTGTTCAGCATCCCGGAGCCTCTGTTCAAATCCCGATGGGGTAGTTTTGGCGAGCATGGCCCCGTTTCTCGACGGAAGGAGCGCCATTCGCCGTTGTCAGGCGCGAATACCGCGCGTCCGGACGGACCGCGGACCAAGCCTGGTGAAGCCCGGCTGCGCCAAAATTGGCTAAGCGGGGCCGCGCGCTCTCTATCATAGGGTCTCCCGGCGTCAAAGCGCCCTTTACAGGGTAAAATGATCGCATCCCGTCCCGGTTCCACACCGACTTAGAACCGCTCTAGTTGCGAGAAACTTGCATCTGCATCTATCCGTCCATATATTGCAGAACAATAGTGTTTTTCCTCGCGTGCCCTGAAATCGGAAATGAGCGATAACGCCCCGAACCACCACGACGAAACCGCCCATTCCGCGTCCCTCCACTCCGGACGCCAGCCGGCCTTGACCGGCTGCCCGTGGCACGACGTCAACGAAATGCTCCAGGCTGCAGGGCTTCGCCCGACGCGCCAGCGCATGGCGCTTGGCTGGCTCCTGTTCGGCAAGGGTGCCCGGCACCTGACCGCCGAAATGCTCTACGAGGAAGCGACGCTCGCCAAGGTTCCGGTGTCGCTGGCGACCGTCTACAACACGCTGAATCAGCTCACCGATGCCGGTCTGCTGCGCCAGGTCAGCGTCGACGGCACCAAGACCTATTTCGACACCAACGTCACCACGCATCACCACTATTATCTCGAGAACAGCCATGAGCTGGTCGACATTCCCGACCCGCATCTGGCGCTGTCGAAGCTGCCCGACGTGCCCGAGGGCTACGAGATCGCGCGCATCGACATGGTCGTGCGCCTGCGCAAGAAGCGCTGAGATTTTCCCGAGTTTGATCTGAGATCGTCATGGCCGGGCTTCGTCGCGGCCGTTGTCATTCCTGGGCGGTGAGAGCATCGCCCCCGCGATGACGCTTCGCGTCAGTTCACCAGCTCATCGGCGTAGACGCCCCAGAGCCGCTCCTGCTGGATCCAGCCGTCAAAACCGTTACCCGTGACGTGGCACCAGCCCGTGGTGCATTTCTTGACCTGGGCGACGACGCCGACCTGGAGCTTTGCGGCGACCGCGCTCTCGGCGTCGGCGCGATCATAGATCGGCGCGAGATCGTCCTTGTGCTTCATGGTGACGACGGCAGTGCGGCGCCCCGACAGCAATGAATGATAGACCCAGCCCTCGGCGCCTTCGGAATCGCGCACCCGGCGCCAGTTCTCGAACTCAGCGGTGATTTCGACCGGCAGGCCGGCGCGGGTGTAGACCCAGGCCACGTCGTTGTCCTTGGTCGGGCCGGCGCGGACATTCACATGGTCGGATTTGAGGCTGACATAGCGCGGCACGGGAAGGCCGCTCGCGGTCTGAACCGCATCCTTGGCCGAATGTCCGGGGCTGACCGATGCGCCCAGCCAACCCAAGACGAGCGCCACAAACGACCAAAAACGCCCCAACGCCATCACGACCCGTCTCCTGCCGGAACCCCGGCCAAGCGAGCCGAATTCCGCAAATCACTTCCAACTCCATGCCGCATGTCCCTCTCCCCGCCCCACGCGGGGTCTTTCCTTCCGCTGCCGTGGTTCTTGTCTTGGCCCGGCCATCTGCTAGAGAGGACGAGCGCCTAACAAACCAGTTTGGCCCGATTTTCCGGCGGGAAACGTCGGGAGAGCTTGAAGGAAACGCCGGGGACGATGCGGCAAGGCCAGTGTCGAACAACCGGGTTAATGAGGTCTGAACGGTAGGCCTTTGACCACAGAGGCAGCCAGCGAAGCCTCATGAGAGCAGGACATGTCGGTCAAGAAAAAACCCCTCGTCGTCGTGACACGCAAGCTGCCGGACTCCATCGAGACGCGCATGCGCGAACTGTTCGACGCCCGGATCAATCTTGACGACACCCCGATGTCGCGGGAGCAGATCGCGGAGGCCGCGCGTTCGGCCGACGTGCTGGTTCCGACCGTGACAGACCATATCAACGCCGACATCATCAACCAGCCAGACTGCAAGCTTCGTTTGATCGCGAATTTCGGCAACGGCGTCGACAATATCGACGTCGAGGCGGCACATGCGCGCGGCATCATGGTCACCAACACGCCGAAGGTTTTGACTGAGGACACCGCCGACATGACCATGGCGCTGATCCTCGCGGTGCCGCGTCGGTTGATCGAGGGCGCCTCGGTGCTCACGGAAGGAAAACCCTGGGCGGGCTGGTCGCCGACCTGGATGCTCGGCCACCGCATCGGCGGAAAACGGCTCGGCATCGTCGGCATGGGCCGCATCGGCCAGGCGGTCGCGCGGCGTGCCCGCGCCTTCGGCCTGCAGATCCACTATCACAACCGCCGCCCGGTAGCCCCGAAGATCGCCGAGGAGCTGGGCGCGACCTATTGGGAAAGCCTCGACCAGATGCTGGCGCGGATGGACATCATCTCGGTGAACTGTCCGCACACGCCTGCGACTTACCATCTGCTCTCGGCGCGGCGGCTGAAGCTGATCCGCAAAGAGGCCTACATCGTCAACACCGCGCGCGGTGAGGTGACCGACGAGGACACGCTGATCAAGCTGATCGAAGCCGGCGAGATCGGCGGCGCCGGCCTCGACGTCTACGAGCACGAGCCCGCGGTCAACCCAAAATTGGTGCGGCTCGCCAAGGCCGGCAAGGTGACGCTGCTGCCGCATATGGGCTCGGCCACCATCGAAGGCCGCGTCGACATGGGCGAGAAGGTGATCATCAACATCCGCACCTTCCTCGACGCCCACAAGCCGCCGGATCGCGTGCTGCCGAGCATGCTGTAATATCTATGCGCGCCGCGTCTCGCGCTTGCGCCAGTTTGCGACGAAATCGATGAACGCGCGCAACGCGGGCGGGATCTGTCGCCGGCTCGGATAGTACAGGAACGGCCCCGGGAATGGCTCGCACCAATCCTGGAGCAAGCTGACCAGCGCACCGAACTTCAGGGCTTCGCCGACATAACCATCGAGGGTTGCCCAGATTCCGGCGCCATCGAGCGCGGCGCGCATGGCCAGAGTCATGTTCGTCGAGATCAGCTTTGCTGGTGGATCGACCTTCACGATCTGGCCAGCCTTCTCGAACTCCCAATCGTGAATGACGCCGCTGCTGTAGCGGGCGCGGATGCAATCATGGTCGAGCAGGTCCTTCGGATGCCCGGGCCTGCCGCGGCGTGCGACATAGTCGGGCGAGGCGACGACTACGTAACTCTGCGGGCCGCTCAGCGAAATTGCCACCATGTCCTGCGCGAGGTGCTCGCCGTAACGGACGCCGGCATCGAAGCCCGCGCTGACGATGTCGACGAAACCGCTTTCGGAAACGATGTCGAGATCGACCTGCGGATAGGCCTGGAGAAACGGCCCGACCATCGGGGCGAGCACGAGATCGACCGCCGGCGGCGGCGCGTTGATGCGCAGGCGGCCTGATGCCACTTCACGCAGGCCCCGGACCTGGTCCAGGGCATCGCCGACGTCGCGCAGAGCCGGCGCCACGCGCGACAGCAGCAGCTCGCCCGCCTCGGTCAGCGCGACGCTGCGCGTGGTGCGGTTCATCAGGCGGACGCCGAGACGCTCCTCCAGGTCCCGCAGCCGTTGGCTAAGGCTTGACACCGACACGCGAATTTCCAACGCCGCACGCCGGAAATTGCGGGTGCGGGCGACCGCCACGAAAGCGTCGAGATCGCGCAGGTCGGGACCGGACATTGTCCTATATTTTGAACAAGGTATTCTGGATTGTCCATCTTATCGGCACAATGGAGCGAGCGCATATCTGGCCTCATCACGCGGCACAATCAGCCTGCCGCCATTCGAGGAGAGCCATCATGCAACAGCGTAAACTCGGTTCAACCGGCCCTACCGTCTCTGCGATCGGTCTTGGCTGCATGGGCATGTCGGAGGTCTACGGTCCGGCCGACCGCGGCGAGAGCATCGCCACGATCCATGCGGCGATCGACGCCGGCATCACGCTGCTCGACACCGGCGACTTCTATGCCATGGGCCACAATGAAATGCTGGTCCGAGAGGCGCTGAAGGATCGCCCGCGCGACAAGGTGCAGATCAGCGTCAAGTTCGGCGCGCTGCGCGGACCCGCCGGCGAATTCGTCGGCATGGATTGCCGCCCCGCCGCGATCAAGAACTTCCTGGCCTATTCGCTCCAGCGGCTCGGCACCGATTACATCGACATCTATCGCCCGGCGCGGCTCGATCCCAACGTTCCGGTCGAGGAGACGATCGGCGGAATCGCCGAGCTGGTGAAGGCCGGCTACATCAGGCATATCGGCCTGTCCGAGGTCGGCTCAGACACCATTCGCCGCGCGCACGCCGTACATCCGATCGTCGATCTGCAGATCGAGTACTCGCTGATCGCACGCGGCATCGAGCGCGACATTTTGAAGACCTGCCGCGAGCTCGGTATCGGCATCACCGCCTATGGCGTGCTGTCGCGCGGACTGATCAGCGGCCACTGGACCAAGAACAGCGGCAAAATCGGCAAGGACTACCGGTTGATGACGCCGCGCTTTCAAGGCGCCAATCTCGATGCCAATCTCGCGCTCGTCGACTCGCTGCGTGCGATCGCTGCCGATATCGGTGCAACGCCGGCGCAGCTCGCAATTGCCTGGGTGGCGGCGCAAGGCAACGAGATCGTGCCGCTGGTTGGCGCCCGCACCCGCAATCGCCTCACCGAGGCGCTCGGCGCAACCAAGGTGACGTTGACGCAGGCGCATCTTGCGGCGCTTGCCAAGGCATTCCCACCCGACGTTGCGTCCGGCACGCGCTATGCCGCAGAGCAGATGGCCCATCTGGACAGCGAGAAGCCGGCAACGGCGTAAGCGGCCGTAATCAGGTGCGATGGATGCTCAGATCGTCAAACACGGGTCCATCGCCATTGAGCGGATTGGCCGGATCGCGCACGTAACGCAGCGTCTCGAAGCGCATCGCGCGCGCATCCAGCATCAACAGACGGCCGACCAGGCCCTCGCCAAAGCCGACGATCTCGCGGATCGCTTCCAACGCCATCATCGAGCCGAGCACGCCGGCGAGCGCGCCCATCACGCCGGCTTCCGAGCAGGCCGGCACGGTGCCGGGTGGCGGCGCCTCCGGGAACAGGCAGCGATAGGTTGGATTGAACGCGCCCTGTTCGTTCTTCTCGTGCGCCCGGATGGTCGTCAGCGAACCGTCGAAGGTGCCGAGCGCTGCCGTGATCAGCGGTCTTTCCGCGAAGAAGCAGGCGTCCGAAACCAGATAGCGGGTGGAGAAATTGTCGGAGCCGTCGAGCACGAGGTCGTAATCGCCGATCAGCGACAGCGCGTTGTCGGCATTGAGCCAGGTGGCGTGACCGACGAAGCGCACATGCGGATTGAGCGCCGCGATCCTCTCCGCGGCGCTCTCGACCTTGTGCCGGCCGATATCGGGCGTCGTGTGGATGACCTGGCGCTGAAGGTTGGAGAGCGACACGACGTCGTCATCGACCACGCCGAGCGTGCCGATGCCGGCGGCGGCAAGATACATCAGGGCCGGCGCGCCGAGACCGCCGGCGCCGATCACCAGCACGGAGGCATGCTTCAGCGCGGCCTGACCCGGTCCGCCGACATCGCGCAGTACGATATGGCGAGCATAGCGTTCGAGTTCGTCGGGACTCAGCATCGTCGTTCCTCTCTTGACCCTCATGGTGAGGAGCGCGGAACGCGCGTCTCGAACCATGAAGGCCCGCATGTCACCCGGGGCCATCCTTCGAGACGCGGCCTTGAGGCCGCTCCTCAGGATGAGGACATGAGAACGTGGCTTCGCGCCCTCTATCGCAGGCCTGAACCACCCCGAGATTGTTTGCGACCAACGAGATGTGCTTCAATGAGCCCACGTTCAATGGCCTGGTTGGATTTGTCATGAGATCGATGCTCGCGGCAACATTTGTGTTGATGACCGCGACTGGCGTGCACGCGCAGATGACGACGCCGCCACTTCCCGGCGCCAAGCCGAAGACGGTCCAGACCGTCCCGATCCGTCCCGCATTGCAAACTCCGTCCGAGACTGCGGACACCATGGCGCAGGCGGAGCGGCTTACGCTGCAATCTGACCTCGCCTGGGTAGGGCAATATAACGGCGCGATCACCGGCGACGTCAGCGAGCGCATGGTCAACGCCATCAAGGAATACCAGAAGGCGAATGGCGGCAAGCCGACCGGCGTGCTGAACCCGCAGGAGCGGGCCGCACTCGCCGAGACGGCGCGCAAGAGGCAGGAGAGCGTCGGCTGGAAAGTCGTGATGGAGCCGACCAGCGGCGCGCGGCTCGGCATCCCTGGCAAGCTCGTGCCGCAGCAGGCGAGCGATGCCAACGGCTCGAAATGGACATCGCCGACCGGCACGGTGCAGGTGCTGCTCAGCCGCCGCAAGGAGGCGAACCCGACACCCGCAAAGCTCGCGGAAGTCGAGAAGAAGGAGCCCGCCGGGCGCAAGGTCGATTACACCGTGGTGAAGCCCGACTTCTTCGTGCTGTCGGGATTGCAGGGCCTGAAGAAGTTTTACGTGCGCGGCACCTTCAGGGGTGACGAGGTGCGGATCATGACGATCCTCTACGATCAGGCCATGGAAAACACCGTCGAGCCGGTCGTGATCGCGATGTCGAGCGCCTTCAACGCGTTTCCCTCGATGCCGCAGGCGGGACCACCACCGCGGAAAACCGTCGAATACGGCACCGGCATCGTCGTCACCGACGACGGCGCGATCGTCACCGACCGTCTCGTCACCGACGGTTGCCTCGCCCTCACCATCGGCGGCTACGGCAATGCCGACCGGCTTGCGGAAGACAAGGAACACGACCTCGCGCTGCTGCACATCTACGGCGCGCGCGGCTTGAAGCCGCTGAATTTGGCGAGTGACACAGCCAAAGCGGCTGTCGATATCGTCGGCATCGCCGATCCGCAGAACCAGGGCGGCGGCGCCGCCGTCTCGAGCCTCAAGACTGCGCTAGCGGCCGTCACCGGCGGCGATGCAGTGCTCTCGCCGGCGCCGGCGGTTGGATTTTCCGGCGGCGCCGCGATCGATGGTGACGGCAAGTTCGCCGGCATCGCATTGCTGAAACCGGCGGTCGTCGCAGGCCCCGCCAATCCGGCGCCTGCCGCGCAGGCCGTGATGGTGTCCGCCGATGGTGTGCGCAATTTCCTGAAGGCGAAGGATGTCACCGCCAATGGCAGCTCGACGGACGCAAAAGCGGCCGTCGTGCGAGTCATTTGCGTGCGGAAGTAGCCGAGTCAGCCGCGCCGGCCGATCAGGTAAGCCAGGGTCAAATCGTTCAGTTCGCGTTCGAGCCGCGCGAAGTCCCGAGGGCCATAGGCCATCGTTTGCGCGACATGCGTGATATGTTCGATGGTGTTCACGGCCACGAACGCAGCCGTCGGCAAATCCCTGACCTCGAGCTCCGCGCGATGCGCGGCCAGCAACTCCACGACTGATTGGAGGATGTTGCGCTTGAGTTCGGCGATACGCGCGGGACGTCCGATCCGCGGCAGCTCCTCGATGATCGCGCGGCGCAAGCGCGGATTCTCCGCATGCGCTTGCATGGTCGCGCGGATCAACGCTTTCACCAGGCGCGGCAAGTTATCGTGAGGCGCCGCATTCACCCCGGCCGCAATGACCGCCGCCATGGATTCGGTGTGGCGCACGGCGACTGCGCCGACCATCGCGGTCTTGTTCGGAAAATATTGATAGAGCGATCCGACGCTGACGCCCGCCACCTCTGCGACGCGGTTGGTGTTGACCGCCTCGAACCCCTCCTTGGCCAAAATGCGAGCCGTCGCGTCCAAAATCGCGGTGACGGTCGCCCTGGCGCGGTCCTGCTTCGGCGATTTTCTCGGCTCTGTCGGGCTCATTGGGACCTCTCGGAGAGCATCCGGGAATGCGAGTTGGAAATACCGAGCATTTGCTCATATTTGACGGCACCGATCAACTCTGCACCCCGTGTGGGGCAGCCGCTTACGGAGGCACGGACAATGAGCAGGACGGAACGCAGCACAGTCATGCTGGGAATCGCCGGCGGGCTGCTCGCCTTGATGCTTTTTGCGCTGGCGCTGGCCACGCAGGGGTCGCAAGGGTTGTTTCAGATCAACCGCCCGGCAGCAGATTACGCGACATTGCTGGTGCAACGCGCGCCATTCTTGCGCACCGACCTCGGCCTGGATTTCATATTCATCGTCGTCTATTCCGCCTTCTTCATCTCACTCGCGCTGGTGCTGAAAGCCTGGGTCGCCGACAAGCCGTTCCGGACCAATGTCGCGACCGTCGTCAATTTCGCGATCGGGGCGATCCTGATCACCGGCGTGCTCGACGCGATTGAAAACGCGCATTTGCTTGCCATGCTCACAATGGCCGAGCAGGGCCAGAGCATCGGACAGGGCGAGATCGCCGGCCAGATGGTCGAGAGCCAGATCAAGTTCATGTTCAGCTATTTCGGTCTGTTCGTGCTCTCTTTCGCGCTGCCCGAGGAGGCCGCGATCGAAAAGCTGATCGTCATGGTCTTCCGCTGGATCCAGCTTCCGGTCGGCATCGGCATCTTCGTGCTACCTCCGGAGCTGGTCCGACCGCTGTTCATCTTCCGTGCGATCTTCTTCTTTGCCGGCCTGTGGGCGATGGCAGGGATCATCGTGCAGCGGGCACGGCGGAGAGCGTGACGTTCACCTCCGGACCACCATGCCGCGGCTCGAGCCACGCGCTGCTTCTGACAACTCAAAGGCCGTCGCCGTACGATCGCGCCGCCTACGCTCTTTTTCTTCGTTGTGCCCGGCGATGAGCACTTCATACGTACGACTACTGATCCAGTAGTCCTACGGATTAGCTGGCATCCCCTATTCCACCATCATCGTACCGTTGATTCGGACATCCGCGATCCCCTTTGGATCGGGCCGGGCACGTCCTGAGCGAGAAGAGCTCAGCATCCGTCGATGCACGTTCGCGTGGCGTTACCCAGGACTCAGGCATTCCAAAGGATACATCATCCATGCATACCATCGTACTGGCCACCCAAAAGGGTGGCAGTGGCAAGAGCACTCTTGCCATCGGCCTCGCACTGGCCGCAAGGCAGGCCGGATTCAGCGTTCGCCTGATCGAGACCGACCCGCAGGGAACGCTGTCGAACTGGCGGCGCCGCCGCACCACGGCTGAGCCTGTGGTCGAACCGATCTACCAGGCCTCCAACATCGAGCCACGCCTGAAGATGCTGGCGGAGAGCGGCCTGCAGCTCGCGATCGTCGACACCGCGGCCGGCCTCAGCGCCGCGACCACCGCAGCCATCCGCCATTCCGATCTGTGCCTGATCCCATCCCGGCCCACGGTCGCTGACATCGAAGCCACCGCCTCGACGCTCGGCGTGGCCCGCGCCTGGAAGCGTCCCTTTGGCTTCGTGCTGAACCAGACGCCGATCCGTGGCCAGCGCATCGACAATGCGGCCAATACGCTCGGCGAGGAAGCCGCGCTCGACCTCGCCGATGTGCTCGCACGCCCGCTGATCGTGATGCGCAACGATCACCAGGACTCGCTTGCCGCCGGCCTCGCGGTCAGCGAATTCGCGCCCGGCAGCAAGTCGGCGGACGAAATCCGCGGCCTCTGGCAGTGGATCGAGACCCGGCTCAATCTCGCGACAACGACCAATCTCTTGATCGATCAGGTTATCTCGGCCGCAAACGGCATGGTGCACGCCGCCGCCGAGATCCCGTCGAACGAGAGGGCCACGCTGGCGTCCTGAGTAGGGCGATCGCTCAGACGACAGCCGGGCTTGCCTCTACCGGTAAAGGGAAGCCCAGGCGACGAAGCAATCCGGCCACCAGCCCGGCCGGATTGCTTCGCTTCGCTCTTTGCAAACGTCACGTGGCTAGGGCTGGCCTCTCCAGCAACCAGGCTTCGCGCCGCACGATCCACCTTTCGGACTTCGACTGTCCGCCGTGATGGGCGAGCTCGATGAAGCCGACGAACTCCGCGCCGGTCTTCTGCTTGACCCGGCGTGAGGCCTCGTTCGACGCGGCGTTGCAGACGTAGAAGTGGTCGAGGCCAAGCGTGAGAAATGCGTAGTCGTTCACCGCCGTGATCGCCTCCGTCATCAATCCGCGCCGCCAATAAGGTTCGGCCAGCCAGAAGCCACGATTGCCCTTGGCGCCGTCGGCTCGAGGGCGGAAATGAATGTTTCCGATCGCCTCGCCGTCACCGCCCCGCAGCACCAGCACCCAATGATGGATCTCTTCACCCGCTGAGATCTTTTCGAGCTGCTGGCGGATGAAGGTTTCAGCGCCATCCGCCGGATACGGCCAGGGGACGACCATGGCGAGATGCCGGATGATGTTCCAGTTGTTGAAATGGCGCTGGATCGCAGGCGCGTCAGCCAATGCCAGGGGACGCAAAATCAGGCGTTCGGTTTCAAGCAAGGGCGTCTGCATCGCTGGCTACTTCTGACATTTCGGGCACCAGAACGTCGATCGTCCGTTCTGGGTGAAGCGCTTCACGATGCCGCCACAGCCCGGCGTCTTGCACGCCTCGCCTTCGCGATCATAGACCTTGAAGGAATGCTGGAAGTAGCCGAGCTCGCCAGAGGTCTGGCGATGATCGCGCAAGCTCGAGCCTCCTGCCTTGATCGCGTCATCGAGCACTGCGTGGATCGCTCCGACCAGCCGAGTGGCGTGATCGGTCGCCTCGCCCCCGGCAACGCCCTTGCGTTGTCCGGCCCGCGTGGCGAGCGTCGCGGCGATCCGGCGCGGCGACAGATGCGAGCGATGCAGCGCCTCGCAGACATAGATGTTGCCAAGCCCTGCCACCACGCGCTGGTCGAGCAGCGCGGCCTTCAGGCTGGTCTTCTTGCCGGCGCAGGACCGCGCCAGCATCGCCGCGTCGAATTCGTTGCCGAGCGGCTCGGGGCCGAGCCCGCGCAACAGCGGCTCGTCCTCCAGCGCATTGCGCGCGATCACTTTCATGTAACCGAAGCGGCGCGGATCGTTGAACACGATGTCGGCGCCGGAGGACATGCGAAACAGCACATGGTCGTGCGTGGAGTCCTTGCCCTTGGGATAGTGAAATTCTCCCGGGGCCGCTGCATCATCCGGCTTGATCACGCGGAATGAGCCGGACATGCCGAGATGCATCAACAGCACGTCACCGGAGGCGAGATCGGCCATGAGATATTTTGCGCGCCTGCCGAGCCCGGTGACCACCTGGCCCTGCAGCCGCGCCACGAAATCCGGCTGAAAGGGAAACCGCAGATCGGCCCTGCGGGCCTCCGCCTTGACGATTTTTGCGCCTTCCATGACGGGCTGGAGGCCGCGGCGGACGGTCTCGACTTCGGGCAATTCAGGCATGGTCGGGCATTCACCTTATGAGGGCGGTGTGATAGCGCCATTGCGGCGGCCGCGCTATGGTCCGCCTCGTGGAGTAGAGTAATGGATCGGCCGGCCGAAACCACGCATTTTGGCTTCAGGGATGTCCCCCTGAGCGACAAGCAGACACTGGTGAACGATGTGTTTCACAGCGTTGCCTCGCGCTATGACCTGATGAACGACCTGATGTCCGGTGGCCTGCACCGGATCTGGAAGGAGATCATGATCAACGCGCTCGACCCGCCGCGGAGTGACCGGCCATTCGCGCTGCTCGACGTTGCCGGCGGCACCGGCGATATCTCGTTCCGCGCCGCCAAGGCGGCCGGCCCCGGCTTTCATGCCACGGTCTGCGACATCAACGCCAACATGCTTGCCGTTGGGCGCGAGCGTGCCGAGAAGCAGCATCTCGACACCCAGGTCGACTTCGTCGAGGGCAATGCCGAGGCGCTCGCCTTTGCCGATCGCAGCTTCGATGCATATACGATCGCCTTCGGAATCCGCAACGTGCCGCGAATCGATCTCGCACTTGGTGAGGCCTATCGGGTGCTGAAGCCGGGCAGCCGCTTCCTGTGCGTGGAATTCTCAACGGTCGAGATGCCCGGGCTCGATCGTCTCTACGACCTGTTCTCGTTCAAGGTGATTCCGCCGCTTGGCCGCATGGTGACGGGCGATGCCGAATCGTATCAGTATCTCGTCGAGTCCATCCGCAAATTCCCCAAGCCGAACGCCTTCGCCGACATGATCCGCGATGCCGGCTTCTCCCGCGTGAGCTGGCAGACCCTGTCCGGCGGCATCGTCGCATTGCATTCAGGCTGGCGTTTGTGATCTCTGCAATTACCCACATTGCGCGTCTTGCCCGCGCCGCGATCGTGTTCGCGCGCGAGGGCGTGTTCGGCGCCGTCGATCCGAGCCTGGTGCCGCCACCCGGACAGCTCGCCTTGAAGCTTGCGCGGCTCGTCGAACGGCGAGGCCCAAAGCATGGACCGCGGCTGTCCCGCGCACTGACCCGGATGGGCCCGGCCTATCTCAAGCTCGGCCAGTTCCTGGCAACACGCCCGGACGTTGTCGGCGTCGTCATGGCGCGCGACCTCGAAAGCCTCCAGGATCGCCTGCCCGCGTTTTCGCAAGCCGAAGCGGAAACCCAGATCGCAACCTCGCTGGAGCGTCCTCTGACGGAGGTGTTCGCGAGCTTCGGCCCGCCCGTTGCGGCAGCCTCGATCGCGCAGGTGCATCGCGGCGAGGTGGTACGCGACGGCGTGCGCAAGGCGGTCGCGATCAAGGTGCTGCGACCCAACGTCGCCGCACGTTTCCGGCGCGACCTCTCCGACTTCTTCTTCGTCGCGCACAAGGCCGAGACCTATTCGGCCGAAGCGCGCCGCCTGCGCCTCGTCGAGGTCATCAACACGATGTCGCGCTCCGTCGCCATGGAGATGGACCTGCGGCTGGAAGCGGCCGCGCTGTCGGAGATGGCGGAGAACACACGGGACGATCCGGATTTCCGCGTACCCACGGTCGATTGGGATCGCACGACACACAACGTACTGACGATGGAGTGGATCGACGGTATCGCGCTGAACGATCACGCGCGCCTGCAGGAGGCCCATGTCGACCTGCCCGACCTCGGCCGCAAGATCATCCAGAGCTTTCTGCGCCATGCGCTGCGCGACGGCTTTTTCCATGCCGACATGCATCCGGGAAATATGTTCCTGGACGATGCGGGACATCTCGTCGCGGTCGATTTCGGCATCATGGGCCGGCTCGGCCTGAAGGAGCGGCGCTTCCTTGCGGAAATCCTGCTCGGCTTCATCACCCGCGACTATCGCCGCGTGGCGGAGGTGCATTTCGAGGCGGGCTATGTGCCCTCGCACCATTCAGTCGAGAATTTTGCGCAGGCAATCCGCGCCATCGGCGAGCCGATCCACAACCGCACCGCCGAGGAGATCTCGATGGCGCGGCTGCTCACGCTGCTGCTCGAGGTCACCGGCCTCTTCGACATGCAGACCAGACCCGAACTGATCCTGCTCCAGAAGACCATGGTGGTGGTCGAGGGCGTGGCGCGCGGCTTCGATCCCAAGCTCGACATCTGGAAGACTGCCGACCCGGTAGTGCGCGAGTGGATCGCGCACAATCTCGGCCCGGTCGGCCGCATCCAGGGCGCGATGTCCGGTGCCGGCGAGCTCGGCCGGATACTGGCGGGACTGCCGGCTATCGCCAGCCGCGCCGTGACGGTGCTCGAGCAGCTGGAAACCATGACCCGCGAAGGCCACATGCTGTCGTCGGACACGATCGAGGAAATGGCCCGTGCGGAGGGCCGCAAGGCCCGGTGGCAGACAATTGGCCTTTGGGTCATTGCCTTTTCCCTGGTTGGAATCCTGCTCGCCATCCGAGGGAACTGATTGCAATGCATTCATGATGTGATAGCATCGCTATCACCTCATTGGAGGCCCGCCTCATGGCCAGCCTGACCATCCGCAAGCTCGACGAAGGCGTCAAAACCTATTTGCGCCTGCGCTCCGCCAAGAACCGCAGGTCGGTCGAGGAAGAAGTCCGGGTCATCCTGCGGGAGCTGATCGAGGGCCGCGAGGAACCGCTGACGCCGTTCGCGGTGCCGCCGGCGGCGTCCGCCGCCCCCACATCCCCGCGCACCAACGCTCTGCCCGAGGCCAGCGTCACCCTGATCATCGGCGGCGGGATCGCAGCCTACAAGTCGCTCGACCTGATCCGCCGGCTCAAGGAACGGCGCGTCGAGGTCCGCTGCGTGCTGACCAAGGCCGCGCAAGAATTCGTCACGCCGCTGGCGGCGAGCGCGCTGTCCCATGAGCGCGTCTATACCGACCTGTTCGATCCCCAGAGCGAGTTCGATGCCGGCCACATTCGCCTGGCACGCGACTGCGACCTGATCGTGGTGGCGCCGGCGACCGCCGATCTGATGGCCAAGATGGCATGCGGTCATGCCGACGATCTCGCCAGCGCCATCCTGCTCGCCACCAACCGAAAAATCCTGCTGGCGCCGGCGATGAACCCGCTAATGTGGAACAACGCCGCGACGCGGCGCAACGTGGCGCAGCTCCGGCGCGACGGCGCGGTGATGATCGGCCCCAATGCCGGCGAGATGGCGGAAGCAGGCGAAGCTGGCGTCGGGCGGATGTCCGAGGCGATCGAGATCGCGGGTGCCGCCGAGCGATTGCTGCGGCCGCCCGTGCCGCGACCGCTCACGGGCAAGCGCGTGCTGATCACCGCCGGTCCAACGCATGAGCCGATCGATCCGGTGCGCTACATTGCCAACCGTTCCTCCGGCAAGCAGGGCTTTGCCATTGCCGCCGCTGCGCAGGCCGCCGGCGCAGAGGTGATCCTGGTGAGCGGCCCGGTCGACCTCGACGATCCCGACGGCGTCAACGTCAAGCACGTGGAATCGGCCCGGCAGATGCTGGAGCAAGTGCAGGCCTCGCTTCCGGTCGACATCGCCATCTTCGCCGCCGCGGTTGCCGACTGGCGCGTCGCCAATGAGGGCGAGCAGAAGCTGAAGAAGACGTCGGCCGGCATGCCGCCGCTTCAGCTCGTCGAAAACCCCGACATCCTCGCCACGATCTCGAAGCTAACGGAAAAGCGCCCGCCGCTGGTGATCGGCTTTGCCGCCGAGACCGAGCACCTCATCGACAACGCCAAGGCCAAGCTCGCGCGCAAGGGCTGCGACTGGATCGTCGCCAACGACGTCTCGCCGGCAACCGGCGTGATGGGCGGCGACCGCAACACCGTGCATCTGCTCAGCCGCAAAAGCGATGGGGAGGACGGCGAGATTGCGGTTGATTCCTGGCCGGTGATGACCAAGGAACAGGTCGCCACCGAGCTGATCGCGCATGTCGTAAAGAGCGTGGCCGGCAAATCCCTGGAGCCCGCATCTTGAGCACGAAGGTCACCGTCGAACTGCAACGACTGGCCCATGCCGAAGGCATACCACTGCCGGCCTACCAGACGGCCGAGGCCGCCGGTCTCGACCTGATGGCCGCCGTTCCCGAGAGCGAATCCCTGACGCTCGAACCGGGCAAACACGCGCTGGTGCCGACGGGCCTCGCGATCGCATTGCCGGCCGGGTACGAGGCGCAGGTGCGGCCACGTTCGGGGCTCGCCGCCAAGCACGGCGTCACCGTGCTGAACTCGCCCGGAACGATCGATGCGGACTATCGCGGCGAGATCAAAGTCATCCTGATCAATCACGGCAATACGCCGTTCGTGATCAAGCGCGGCGAGCGCATCGCGCAGATGGTGATCGCACCGGTGGTTCAGGCCACCCTGGTTCCCGTCGCCACGCTGTCGGCGACGGATCGCGGCGGCGGCGGCTTCGGGTCGACCGGACGCTAACCTTCCGCGAATTCGGATCAAATTGACCGCAAACTACGCGGTTGCCGTGGTGTGGCCCGCATTTTTTTGGGGCCACCTTTGCGTTCACGATCTGGACTCTTACCGGTCGAGTCACGAAGGGGATATTGTCCTTTGATTCGCGCGCGGCGGGGGAAAACGCCGGGCGAAGATTCGTGCGGTCTTGGGGCAATTATGTCAGGCGTGATCGTGTCGATGCGTCGGACGCTGCTGTCGTGCACGTCTTTGGCGCGCAACGGCCTGATCGGCGGCGCTCTCGCGGCGTTGCTTCCGGCTGCGCCGGCGAATGCCGCCGAGCTCATCGACACACTTTCCACACTGCTGGACTTCAACCGGCAGGAAGTCGCGGTGCTGGCGACCGCGCTCGCGTTGCTGGGCTTCTCGGTGGTCGCCGCGATCCTGTTGATGCGGACCCGCGTCCGCACTGCGAAGAATGAGGAGCGGTTGCAGACACGGATCGGGGAACTGCAACTGCAGGCCGATCGCTTCGGTGCGCTGCTCTTCGCCGAGCCGCAGATCCTGATCTCCTGGCCCGCAGGCGATAATCGCGCTCAGATCTCCGGCGACATCTCCATGGTGCTGCCCCGCGATTCCTCGCCGCAGCGCGTGCTGGCCTTCGGCACCTGGCTGCCGCCGGAGCCGGCGCTGCAGATGGATCACGCCGTCGATGCGCTGCGCGAGCATGGCGACGGGTTCCAGCTCAACCTGACCACAGCGAGCGGCCGCACGCTCGAAGCCATCGGCCGCGCCATCGGCGGCCAGGCCATCGTCAGGATTCGCGAACTCTCGGGGCTCAGACGCGAGCTCGCCGAAACCAATCTGCGCCACAAGGCGCTGCTCGACGAGACCGAGATGCTGCGCGGCTTTGCCGCCGCCAGCCCCTGGCCGATCTGGGCTAAGAGCGCGAACGGCGCGCTCGCCTATGCCAACCCCGCTTATGTGCGCGCGACTGAAGCTTTGAACGTCATCGACGCCCAGGAGCGCAAGCTCGAGCTCCTGGACAGCGCCGACCGCACCGACATGGAGCGTGGGCTGAGGGACGCGGCCAACTTCACCTCGCGCCTGCCGATCGTGATCGGCGGTGAACGCCGAATCTATGACGTGCGCGCCGTCAATGTCGGCGATGGCAGCGTCGGCGTCGCGATCGACGCCAGCGAGGCGGATGCGCTGAGCTCGGCGCTGGTGCGGATGGCGGAGGCGCATCGCCGCACCCTCGACCAGCTCTCCTCCGGCGTTGCCGTGTTCGACGGACAGCGGCGGCTTGCCTTCTACAACGACTCCTATCGCCGGCTCTGGGATCTCGACCGTACCTTCCTCGATGCCAATCCCGATGATTCCAGCGTGCTAGACCAGCTCCGCGCTGCGCGAAAACTGCCGGAGCAGCCGGATTTCCGCGCCTGGAAGGCCAAGCTGCACGAGGCCTATCGCGCGGTCGAGACCGCCCATGACACCTGGTTCCTGCCCGACGGTCGCGCACTCTCGGTGGTTACCACGCCCAGCCCCGAAGGCGGCGTCACCTATCTGTTCGACGACGTCACCGAGAGCCTCGACCTTGCCCGGCGCTTCGACGGCCTGATCCGCGTGCAGCGCGAGACGCTGGACAGTCTCGCCGAAGGCGTCGCGGTGTTCGGCAGCAACGGCAAGGTCCAGTTGTCGAACCCGGCCTTCGCGCGGATGTGGAAGCTGTCCAACGAGGCGTTGCGCGAGCAGCCGCACATCCAGGCCGTGGAGGGCTGGTGTCAGCCGCTGTTCGATGAGGCGAACGTCTGGCGGCAGATCCGCGAGGCCATCACCTCGATTGAAAATCGCGTCGATGTGCCGCTCAAGCTGGAGCGCAAGGATGGCAGCGTCGTGAACGGCATGATCCGGCCGCTGCCCGACGGCGCCACCATGCTGACCTTCCAGGACATCACCGACACCGAGAATGTCGAGCGCGCGCTGCGCGAGCGCAACGAGGCACTGGAAGCCGCCGACCAGATGAAGGTGGATTTCGTCCACCATGTCTCCTACGAGCTGCGCGCGCCGCTCACCACCATCATCGGCTTCGCGCATTTCCTCAGCGATCCCTCGACCGGTCCGCTGACGGCGAAGCAGGCCGAATATCTCGACTACGTCACCAAATCGACCAACGCGCTGCTGGCACTGACCAACAACATCCTCGATCTTGCGACCATCGACGCCGGCGCGATGAAGCTCGAGCTCGGCCCGGTCGACGTCTCCAAGACGATCGAGCTTGCCGCAGAAGGTATCCAGGACCGGCTCGCCACCGACCGCATCCGCCTCAAGGTCGAGATCGCTCCAAACGTCGGCGGCTTCGTCGGCGACGAGAAGCGCGTGGTGCAGGTACTCTATAACCTGCTCGCCAACGCGGTCGGCTTCTCGCCGCAGGATTCGATCGTCGGCATCAGCGCGCGCCGCACCGAGCGCAGCGTGGTCTTCACCGTGACAGATTCCGGGCCTGGAATACCTGCCGACATGAAGGACAAGGTGTTCAACTGGTTCGAAAGCCGCTCGCAGGGCTCGCGCCATCGCGGCGCCGGGCTCGGCCTGTCGCTGGTGCGCTCCTTCGTCGAGCTGCATGGCGGCAAGGTGCGGGTGGATTCGATCGTCGGCAAGGGCACGACCGTGACCTGCGATTTCCCGACCGACCAGGCGGCGCATCGCGACGCCGCCGAATGACCGCATCGACGACATTCTCCGTCGCGCTTTTCAACGAGACGGCCACCGCACAACTGATGGCCGACGTCGCGCTGCTGGTCAGACCCGGCGACGTCATCACGCTCTCCGGCGATCTCGGTGCCGGCAAGACCGCGGCCGCACGCGCGATGATCCGCTATCTCGCGGACGACGAGACGCTGGAAGTGCCGAGCCCGACCTTCACGCTGGTGCAGGGCTATGAGCTGCCGGCGCATCCGGTGCTGCATGCCGATCTCTATCGCGTCGAGGACGAAGGCGAGCTCGAGGAGATCGGGCTGTCGCCGCTGCCGGAAGCAACGCTCGTCCTCGTCGAATGGCCCGAGCGCGCGCCGTCCGCCTTGCCTCCGGATCGCATCGACATCGCGCTCACGCATCGGCCGGCGCTTGGGTCGACCGCGCGCGCGGCCGATATCACGGGCTACGGCAAGGCCGCAGCGACGGTCGCACGGCTGAAGGCGCTGCGCGAATTCCTCGACAGGTCGGGCTTCATGGAGTCAACGCGGCGGCGCATGAATGGCGACGCCTCGACCCGCTCCTATGCGCGGCTGCTCCGCGACGACGGCATCGTTATCCTGATGAACTTCCCCAAACGCCCGGAGGGCGCTGCGATCTACAACGGCAAGTCCTACAGCGCCGCCGTGCACCTGGCCGAGGACGTCAAGCCCTTCGTCGCGATCGACGAAGGCCTGCGCGAGCAAGGCATCTCCGCGCCTTTCATCCACCATTCCGATCTCGACCATGGCTTCCTGATCACGGAGGACTTTGGCAGCGAGGGCGTCATCGAAGGCGACCCGCCGCGCCCCATTGCCGCACGCTACGAGGTCGCAACCGACGCACTGGCGGCACTGCACGGCAGGGCGCTGCCGGAGGTATTGCCGCTGTCCGGTCATGACGACTACGTCATTCCCCTCTTCGACACCGAGGCACTCCTGATCGAGATCGGGCTGATGCCGGAATGGTACCTCCCCGATCGCGATGCCCCGCTGAGCGAGGAGGGGCGCGCGGAATTCTTCACGATGTGGCGCGAGCTGCTCGCAAAGCCATTGGCGGCGCCGAAGACCTGGGTGCTGCGCGACTATCACTCGCCCAATCTGATCTGGCTTGCCGACCGCACAGGCATCGCGCGTCTCGGCGTGATCGACTTCCAGGACACCGTGCTCGGGCCGAGATCCTACGACGTCGTGTCGCTGCTCCAGGACGCCCGCATCGACGTGCCCGAGAGCCTCGAGCTGACGCTGCTGTCGCGCTACATCAAGGCGCGCCGCGCCGGCGATGCCGGCTTCGATCCGGCGGGCTTCGCCGAGCTCTACGCCATCATGTCGGCGCAGCGGAACACGCGCCTGCTCGGCACCTTTGCGCGTCTCAATCGCCGCGACGGCAAGCCGCATTATCTGCGCCACCAGCCGCGGATCTGGACCTATCTTCAGCGCTCGCTGGCCCATCCGTCACTGGCCCATATGCGCGACTGGTACCTCGCCAACGTTCCGCCGCCGAAAGGCTAATTTACCGGCCGTTAGCCATCGCAGCCGTAATCTCGCCCGCTGGAGGCCGCAAAGATACGAGCAGGAAGCGAGGACGCATGGCAGCGAGCACCGAACGACGCAAAGGCGATCGCGTCGTCTTCTAGCGCGGGATACCTGCCCACATGATGGGGATCGACGGGACCTGGCGGCGCGATTGCACCATGGAGGACGTCTCCGAAACCGGCGCCAAGCTCACCATCGAGGGCTCGGTCGAGGGCCTGCATCTCAAGGAATTTTTTCTGCTGCTGTCGTCCACCGGATTGGCCTACCGGCGCTGCGAGCTGGCCTGGGTCAATGGCGATCAGATCGGCGTCAACTTCCTCAAACAGGGCGACAAAAAGAAAAAGACGCGGTCCACATCCGTGGGAGCTTGATTGCAACACCCGTCGTACAAACGTCATCCCAGGTGATTATGGCGGTTCGGTCGGCTCATCCGCGTGCTAGGGTTGCTGGGGCCGCGAAACTGAGGTTTTCGAGAAGGTCAGGCATGCCCGTCAAACCGACCAAAGCCATGGTGCTCGCAGCCGGCCTCGGCCTGCGCATGCGCCCCCTGACGGAGAAGATGCCGAAACCTCTGGTCAGCGTGGCGGGCCAGCCGCTGCTCGACCATGTGCTCGACAAGCTCGGCCAGGCCGGCGTCGCTGAAGCCGTGATCAACGTGCACTATTTGCCGGACCAGATCATCGACCACGTCGCGAGCCGCAAGCGGCCGCACGTGACCATCTCGGATGAGCGCGACCAGGTGCTCGGCACCGGCGGCGGCGTGGTCAAGGCGCTGCCGTTGCTGGGCGATGCCCCGTTCTTCCACGTCAATTCCGACACGCTGTGGATCGACGGCGTGCGCTCCAACCTCGAGCGGCTTGCGGAGAATTTCGATCCGGCGCGGATGGACATCCTGTTGTTGATGGCGCCGACTGCGAGCAGCATCGGATATAGCGGCCGCGGCGATTACTCGATGCTGCCGGATGGCACCCTGCGGGCCCGCCGCGAGAACCAGGTGGTGCCGTTCGTCTATGCGGGCGCGGCGATCATCTCGCCGACGATCTTCGCCGGCGCCCCGCAGGGCGAGTTCTCGCTGACAAAAATCTTCGACCGCGCCGGCGAACAGGAGCGGCTGTTCGGCCTCCGCCTCGACGGCCTGTGGATGCATGTCGGCACTCCTGATGCCGTGCACGCCGCCGAAGAGGCGTTTCTGGAGAGCGTGGCCTAAGGCCCACGGTCGACTTCGTAGGGTGGGCAAAGCGCAGCGTGCCCCCCTCTTCTATCAAACGATCGGACTCAGAAGTGGTGGGCACGGTGCAAGCGCGCCTTTGCCCACCCTACGAAGTGCTGCTAACAGCGGACCATGATGCATCCTGCGTCGGCGAATCAGGCAGCACATGCGCGTTTTCACCGTTCCAGTCTCGGTTCCCTTCCTGCGCACCGTCGTTGCCGCGCTGCTCGACGGCCGGCTGGTCGATGGCTTTGAGGCGCGCAAGGAACCGGCACGGCTGGCGGACGCGACGCTCTATCTGCCAACGCGGCGCGCGATGCGCGTGGTGCGCGAGATCTTCCTGGAGGAGATGAAGGCCGACGCGGTTGTGCTGCCGCGCATCGTCGCCCTCGGCGATATCGACGAGGACGAGCTCGCCTTTGCCGACGAGGCCGAGCAGTTTTCCGGCACGACCCCGCTGGAGATTCCACCACGATTGGGCGAGCTCGAGCGCAGGTTGACGCTGGCGCGCCTGGTCGCGGCCTGGGCCAAAGGCGAGGTGTTGGCGCCGCTGGTGGTCGGCGGCCCCGCCTCGACGCTGGCGCTCGCCTCGGATCTTGCGCGCCTCATCGACGACATGGTCACGCGCGGCGTCGACTGGAGCGCGCTCGACGGGCTCATTCCCGACCAGCTCGATCAATACTGGCAACACTCGCTTCAGTTCCTGCGCATCGCGCGCGAGGCCTGGCCGAGCCATCTCGCCGAGATCAACCGCATCGAACCCGCGGCACGGCGCGATCAACTGATCGCCGCGGAAGCAAAGCGGCTGACAGCGCATCCCGCAGGGCCCGTGATCGCAGCGGGCTCGACCGGTTCGATGCCGGCCACCGCGAAATTCCTGCACGCGGTTGCCTCGCTCCCGCATGGCGCCGTGGTGCTGCCGGGGCTCGACACCGATCTCGACGAGGACGCGTGGCGGACAATCGGCGGCGTGCGCGATGCGCTGGGCAAGTTCGCGGAACATCCCGCCTCGAACCATCCGCAATATTCGATGCACGCGCTGCTGCAACGTTTTGGTATCAAGCGCAGCGACGTCGACATCCTCCAACCACCGTCGGAAGGTGGACGCGATCTCCTGGCCTCCGAATCGATGCGGCCGTCAAGCGCGACCGAGAAATGGCACGACCGGCTGAAGCAGAGCGATGTCGCCGGCAAGATCGCCGCCGGCATGAAAGGGCTTGCCGTCGTCGAGGCGCCCAATCCCGAGATGGAAGCACTCGCGATCGCGATTGCGATGCGGGAGGCGCGACATCTCGGCAAATCCGCAGCTCTGGTGACACCAGATCGCGCGCTTGCCCGGCGGGTGATGGCGGCGCTCGCGCGCTGGGATCTCGCCTTCGACGACTCCGGCGGCGACGTGCTGATGGAGACCTCCGCCGGCACGTTTGCACGCCTTGCGGCGGAAGTTGCGACCAAGGGCCTGGAACCACCGACCTTGCTCGCGCTCCTGAAGCATCCGCTGTGCCGGCTCGGCGCTGTGCCCGGCGCGTGGACGGCCGCGATCGAGGGCCTGGAGCTCGCGGTGTTGCGCGGCACGCGCCCGCCGCCCGGCACGGCGGGGCTCTCGCGCGAGTTCACCCGTTTCCGCGATGAGCTTGCAAAACTCTGGCGCAGCGAGGTCTCGGCGCTGCATCGAGGCGAGCCCCGCGCGCGGCTGCAGGCCGAAGACCTCGATCGTATCCAGGCGCTGATCGCGGCGTTGCAAACGGCGCTGGCGCCGATCGAGAGCCTGGCACCGTCAAAACCTTGCGATTTCGCCGAGCTCGCGCATCGCCATCGCGAGATCCTGATCGCGCTGTCGCGCGACGAGCAGGGCGTTGCGCTTGCCTTCGAGGACCGCGAGGGACTGGCGCTTGCCGCCGCCTTCGATGACCTCCTGCGCGGCGGGACAACGAGCGGGCTGGTCGTTCCGCTGCCGGATTATGTTGACGTGTTCCACACCGCATTCGGCGACCGCGCGGTGCGGCGGCCGGACAAGCCCGGCGCACGGCTCCAGATCTATGGTCCCCTGGAATCGCGCCTGATGCAGGCCGACCGCATCATCGTCGGCGGGCTTATCGAAGGCGTGTGGCCGCCCTCGCCGCGCATCGATCCCTGGCTGAGCCGCCCGATGCGGCATGAGCTCGGCCTCGACCTGCCGGAGCGCCGCATCGGCCTCTCCGCGCATGACTTCGTTCAGCTGCTCGGCGCCGACGAGGTGATCCTCACCCATTCCGCCAAGGCCGGCGGAGCGCCGGCGGTGGCCTCGCGCTTCCTGCATCGGCTGGAAGCAGTTGCGGCTGCCGACCCCTGGAAGGCGGCAAAACGAGCCGGCGAAAAATACGTGCAATTCGCTGACGCGCTGGACCGGCCCGACGAGGTCAGGCCGATCAAGCAGCCCGAGCCGCGGCCACCGCGCGCAACGCGGCCGCTGAAGTTGTCGGTCACCGCGATCGAGGACTGGCTGCGCGATCCCTACACGATCTACGCAAAATACATCCTGCGGCTCGATGCGCTCGATCCCGTCGACATGCCGCTCTCGGCCGCCGATCGCGGCTCTGCGATCCATGATGCGCTGGGCGAGTTCACAGAAGCCTATGCCGCCCGCTTGCCGCAAGATCCAGTGCGTGTCCTGCGCGCGATCGGCGAAAAGCACTTTGCGCCGCTGATGGAGCGGCCAGAGGCGCGAGCGCTGTGGTGGCCGCGTTTCCAGCGCATCGCCCGCTGGTTTGGCGAATGGGAGCAGGCGCGGCGCGGCGCGATCGAGGCGATCGCCGCCGAGACTCGCGGCGAGATATCAATCCCGCTCGACAATGGGCGCACGTTTTATCTCTCCGCGCGCGCCGATCGCATCGAGCAACGCCAGGGGGGCGGTTACGCGATCCTCGACTACAAGACCGGCCAGCCGCCGACCGGCAAGCAGGTGCGCATGGGATTGTCGCCGCAGCTCACGCTGGAAGCAGCGATCCTGCGCGAGGGCGGTTTTCCCGACATCGACGCCGGCTCATCCGTCAGCCAGCTCGTTTACGTTCGCCTGAGCGGCAACAATCCGCCGGGCGAAGAGCGCATTCTCGAGCTCAAGATCAGGCCGAGTGACACACCGCAGCCGCCGGACACCGCAGCCGCGGAAGCACGAAACAAGCTGGAAGCACTGATCCGCGCCTTCGAGGATGAGAACCAGGCCTACACCTCGCTGAACCTGCCGATGTGGACCAACCGCTACGGCAGCTATGATGATCTCGCACGCATCAAGGAATGGTCCGCTGCCGGCGGCTTGGGGGTGGAGGAATGGTGAAGGCGCCCCGTCCCATCCCCGATGCCGTGCGCGCGACGCAGGCGCGTGCGTCCGACCCGAACGCATCGGCCTTCGTGTCGGCCAATGCCGGCTCGGGCAAAACCCATGTGCTGGTGCAGCGCGTGATCCGCCTCTTGCTGTCGGGCGTGCCGCCGGAAAAGATTCTCTGCATCACCTTCACCAAGGCGGCGGCTGCCAACATGGCCGAGCGGGTGTTCACCACGCTCGGCCATTGGGTGACGCTGGATGACGCCGCGCTCGACGATGCAATACGTGCGGCCGGTATCCCCTATCCCAGCACAAAGCTGCGCCGCGAAGCGCGAAAACTGTTCGCCTGCGCGCTGGAGACGCCGGGCGGCCTGAAAGTGCAGACTATCCACGCGCTGTGCACGCGCTTGCTCCAGCAGTTCCCGTTCGAGGCCAACGTACCGGCACGCTTCGCCGTGATCGACGAGCGCGACCAGACCGATATGATGGAGCGTGCCAATCTCAAGGTGCTGCTCGAGGCCTCGCGCGATCCCGATAGCGTCACCGGCCGCGCCTTGCTCACGGCGATGGCGAACGCCGCCGATGTCACCTTCAAGGAGGTCGTGCGTGAAGCTTGCCTCAGCCGCGATCATTTCATGGCCTGGACGGATACAGCCGGCAGCGCCGAGGCAGCTGCTGCGGAGATGGCGGCGGTGCTGGGCGTCGATATCGCTGACCGCATGGAGGATATCGAGATGGAAATTCTCGATGGTCCGTTCCTGCCGCGATCGCGCTGGGATGACATCGCCCTTGCGCTCGAGGACGGCAGCAAGTCCGACAACGACCAGGCAGAGCGCTTACGCGCCGCAAAAGTGTTTTCCGGCAGCGCGCAGGTCGATGCCTATCTCAGCGTCTTCCTCACCGACGAGAAACTGCCGCGCAAGGCCGTGCTGACCAAGAAGTTCGGGGATCACAATCCGTCCGTCGCGCGCCTGTTCGAGGCCGAGGCGCAGCGGCTCGGCGGACTGATCGAGAAGCGCCGCGCGGTCAGCGTGCGCGATCGCACCGAGGCTCTGCTGCATATCGCGACCGCCGCGGCGGCGAACTATCGCCGCGAGAAGCAGGAGCGCGGCCTGCTCGACTACGACGATCTCATCGACAAAACGCTGACGATGCTGAACCGCGTCAGCTCGGGCTGGGTGCACTACAAGCTCGACCGCGGCGTCGATCACGTGCTGATCGACGAGGCGCAGGACACGAGCCCGCGGCAATGGGACATCGTCGCGCACATCATCTCCGAGTTCACGGCCGGAGAAGGCGCGCGCGAGGGACTGAACCGCACCATCTTCGCCGTCGGCGACGAGAAGCAATCGATCTTCTCCTTCCAGGGTGCTGCGCCGCACGAATTCGACGCACGCCGGCGCGAGCTGCATCGCAAATTCACCGCTGCCGGCCTGAAATTCGATCCCGTCGCGTTCACCTATTCGTTCCGCTCGGGCGCGACGATCCTGCAGTCGGTCGACCACGTGTTTCGCGAGCCCGAGATCTACAAGAGCATCCACGCGATCGAGATCGGCCATCCCCTGCACAATGCGCTCAGCGATGCCGGCCCGAGCCTGATCGAGCTCTGGGATCTTGCGGAAGCCGACGACAGGCAGGACATCGAAGGCTGGCGCGCGCCGTTCGACGGCGTCTCCGTCACCAGCCCCGAGGTCAAGCTCGCCCGCCGCATCCAGGCCGAGATCAAGCGTCTGGTGGAGAGCGGCACGCTGACGGGACACGCCGGCGAGCGGCGCCCGTTACGCTATGGCGACATGCTGATCCTGGTGCGGCGGCGCGGCAACGCGTTCGACGCGGTGATCCAGGCGTTGAAGCATGCCGGCATCCCCGTCGCCGGCGCCGACCGGCTAAAGCTCACCGAGCACATCGCGATCATCGATTTGATGAACCTCGCCGATGCGCTGCTCCTGCCGCAGGATGACCTTGCGCTCGCGGTGGCGCTGAAGAGCCCGCTGTTCGGCCTCGATGACGACGATCTCTTCGCACTCGCCTGGGATCGCAAAGGCCCATTGCGCCGGGCGCTGGCTGAGCACGCGCGAACAAGCGAGAAATTCGCAACCGCGCATCGCCGGCTGGAAGCCTGCGAGGCCCGCGCGCGCAACGAGACGCCGTTCGCCTTCTATGCCTGGCTGCTGGGGGGAGACGAGGGCCGCGCACGCATCCTGCGCCGGCTCGGCCATGAGGCCAACGACGCGCTGGACGAATTTTTGGAGCTCGCGCTGAACTACGAGCGCAAGGCGCCGGCCTCCCTGCAAGGTTTCATGGCCTGGCTGCGCTCGGCCGACACCGAGGTGAAGCGC
>NZ_JBBIAR010000075.1:0-45667 GCF_054185165.1 Bradyrhizobium sp. UFLA05-109
GGCCTCGGCATGATCATGCAGGAGATCGGTGACGAGAAGCGTGCGCTGGATGCCTACCGCAAGGCGCTCGCCATCAACCCGCACCTCGACAAGATCCCCGATCAGGTCAAGGCGCTGACCGAGAAGGTCGAAGGGCGGGACATCTAGCCCCCAACTCGATGTTGTTTTGAGCGACTGCGGAGCGCGGCCATTAACCACGCGTCGAGCAGCCTTGCGGCGAGGGGATGATTTTCCCGCGCCTTCGGGATTAGCTGCATGACAGCCACAAGTGGGAGCCGTGCGATGAAACGCGTGATTCTTGCGGGGGTGTTGTTGCTGGTGTCCGCAACGGCCTGTCTTGCTGACGGGCTGTTCTGGGTGGTGGGCAACCGTGCCACCGGAAAATGCGAGATCGTGACCAGCAATCCCGTCATCATCGGCGACATCTGGTTCGGCGACGGTCCCTACAAGTCCAAGGCCGACGCCAAGCTTGCGCGGTCGACGATCCGTGCCTGTCCGAGGCCAGACGCCGGCGAAGACAAGGACGACGACAACGCGGACTAGGCTCGCCTAGTGCAGGATGTGGTCGCCGCGCTCGGCGAGGCTCCGGTCCGCGGCCGCGGCATAGAGTTTTGCCAGCTCGGCTTCGAGATGCTCGTTGATCAGGAGCAGCGCGCGTACCGCGCCGCGCAGGTCACCGCTGCAGCTCGCAACGATCTCGTCGATCGCAGTATCTTTTGATCGCAGACTCATCGAAAAAACCTCCAATCCAAAACAGAACAATCTGCCGGTCTTTCCCGCGTTCCTGTGGATTGCGTGGAGGATCGGCGCCCACCCGTGCTTAAGAGGCGGAACCGACCGTGGCGATTATATGGAGGCGGCGATGACGGCTGCATGAACCGGCCTGATCGACGGCGCGCCTTCAGGCCCTCGTTGATTTTGTTGATATTTTCCCAATTGGAATTCTATTGATATCCACAGGGTAGGGACTCTCAGCAGGACGCAAAGCCGGCGCATCGAAAAGAAACTGCCAGACGTTGAGACCGTAACTGCCATGTGCCCTGGATCGCCCGGACCATCTTCATGATCGTATTTTTCGTCGTGACGGCGCTCGTTGCGCTCGTCGTCGTCACGCTGGCCGGTGTTTGGGCCGTCGAGCGTGCCTTCCCGCCGCAGGGCGAGATGATCGAGGTCGCCGGTGCAACGCTGCATATCGTCGATCTCGGCCCGCGCGATGCCGGCCTGCCGATCGTCATGCTGCATGGCGCGAGCTCGAATCTGGAAGTGATGCGGCGCCCGCTTGGCGATCTCCTTGCCGAAAAGCATCGCGTGATTCTGATCGATCGCCCCGGCCATGGCTGGAGCACGCGGGCGCGGCTCAAGGATTCGACGACCGAAGTGCAGGCGCGGATGGTCGACGAGGCCCTGGCCAAGCTCGGCATCGACCGCGCGGTGTTCGTGGTGCATTCCTGGAGCGGGGCGCTCGGTGCGCGGCTTGCACTCGATTATGCCGGTCGTGTCGCAGGTCTCGTCATGCTGGCGCCGGTCACCCATCCCTGGCGCGGCGGCGTCGGGCGCTACAATGAGATCATCGCAACGCCGGTGATCGGCCCTTTGCTCGCCTACACCATCACGCTGCCGCTCGGATATTTCCTTGCGGCGCCCGGTGCGCGGAACGTCTTCCTGCCGCAAATGATGCCGGATGGCTTCGTGCGGGACTCCGCGACGCCGCTGCTTTTGCGCCCGCGCGAGTTCATCGCCAATGCCTACGATTTGGTGACGCTGAAGGCGTCGGTGGCCGCGCAAGCTGCGCGCTATGGCGAGATTTCAGCGCCGACCGTGGTCATCGCCGGCGCGCCCGACAAGACGGTATCCACCAATATCCACGCCCGCCCGTTCGCCGCGACCGTGCCGAATGCGAAGCTGATCGTGTTGCCCGATCTCGGCCACATGGTGCAGACCACGGAGCCGGACCTGGTGAAGAGCGAGATCGAGGCGCTGATCGCCGCGATCACGTCCGAGAAGGCGGCCGCCGATTAGCGGCCGCCAATCTCGCTGTGTTACGCTTGATCCCGTTATTGCTTGATCTTCCCGTCCTTGTCGAACTGGGAAACGAAGGCCCAGAGATCGTTGATCTCCTTCTCGTTCTTGATGCCAGCAAACGCCATCTTGGTGCCGGGGATCTTGGCCTTGGGATCCTTGATGTATTCCTTGAACTGCGCCTCATTCCAGGTGATGCCGGAATTCTTGTTGGCATCCGAATAATTGTAGTCCGGCGCCGTGCCGGACTTGCGGCCGTCGAGGCCGTTGAGCTCCGGTCCGACCTTGTTCTTCGCGCCTTCGCCGATCGCGTGGCAGGCGAGGCACTTGTTGAACGACGTCTTGCCGGCTGCGGCGTCCTGCGCCATCGCTCCGGACGATATGGCGGTGGACGCTGCGGCAGTCATGGCGAGGGCAACCAGCGCGCCGAAAGTCATTTTTGTCATAGGGGGCTCTTCGTCTCTTCCCGGGATCAGATTGAGTTCATGGTTTTGGCAGGTCCGGTTCAGGTGGACAAGCTGCGAAACCATTGACAGGTTTCGCGATAGCAGACTTGCCCCAGAGAGAACTTGCGCTGCAACAAAGCAATGCGACCTTTGGAGGACCTACCCAAAGACAGCAAGACATGATTGATTTGCCGGGACAATTTCCTCCGTCGGACGAAGGTTCGTAACATGGCCATCATGATGCCCGCATCCGACCAGGCCGTGCTGGCGCGTCGCAGCGAGATCGTTGCCGCCCTGCGCGCGATCGTGCCCGGCGAAGGTGTGATCGACAGCGCCGCCGAGATGCGGGTCTATGAGTCCGATGGGCTGACCGCCTATCGCCAGCCGCCGATGGTCGTGGTGCTGCCCGACACGACCGAGCAGGTCTCGCTGGTCCTGAAATATTGTGCCGAACACGGCATCAAGGTGGTGCCGCGCGGCTCTGGTACCTCGCTGTCGGGCGGCGCGTTGCCGCTGGAAGACGGCGTGCTCTTAGGGCTCGGCAAGTTCAAGCGCATCCGCGAGATCGATCTCGACAACCGCGTTGTCGTCACCGAGCCCGGCGTTACAAATCTTGCAATCAGCCAGGCGGTCGCGCATGCCGGTTTCTACTACGCGCCCGATCCCTCGTCGCAGATCGCCTGCTCGATCGGCGGCAATGTCGCGGAAAATTCCGGCGGCGTGCACTGCCTGAAATACGGCATGACCACCAACAACGTGCTCGGCTGCGAGTTCGTGCTGATGAGCGGCGAGATCCTGCGCATCGGCGGCAAGGCGGCGGAGAATTCAGGCTACGACCTGATGGGCGTGATCACGGGCTCGGAAGGCCTGCTCGGCGTCATCACCGAGATCACGGTGCGCATCCTGCAGAAGCCGGAGACGGCGCGCGCATTGATGGTCGGGTTTGCGGAAGTCGAGGCGGCCGGCGAATGCGTGGCGCGGATCATCGGCGCCGGCATCATTCCCGGCGGCATGGAGATGATGGACAAGCCCGCGATCCACGCCGCGGAAGCCTTCGTCCATGCCGGCTATCCGCTCGATGTGGAGGCGCTTCTGATCATCGAGCTCGACGGTCCGAGCATCGAGGTCGATGAGTTGATCAAGCGCGTGGAGGCCATCGCGCAAGGCTGTGGCTCGACCACCTGCCAGATATCGACTTCGGAAGCCGAGCGCAATTTGTTCTGGGCGGGCCGGAAAGCTGCGTTCCCTGCCGTAGGCCGCATCTCGCCCGACTATCTCTGCATGGACGGGACGATTCCGCGCGGCGCGCTGCCGAAGGCGCTGGCGCGCATCCGCGAGCTCTCGGAAAAATACCAGCTCGGCTGCGCCAACGTGTTCCACGCCGGCGACGGAAATCTGCATCCGCTGATCCTCTACGATGCCAACAAGCCCGGCGAGATCGAGCGCGCCGAAGCATTCGGCGCCGATATCCTGCGCGCCTGCGTCGAGTTCGGCGGCGTGCTCACCGGTGAGCACGGCGTCGGCATCGAGAAGCGCGACCTCATGGGCGATATGTTCAACGAGATCGACCTCAACCAGCAGCAGCGGCTGAAATGCGCCTTCGACGCGCAGGGCCTGCTCAACCCCGGAAAGGTGTTCCCGACCCTGCACCGCTGCGCCGAGCTCGGTCGCATGCATGTGCATGCGGGCAAGCTGGCGTTTCCGGACATTCCGCGGTTCTGAGGATCCGGCATGTCGGTCCAGGTGGCGGCATGACGGACATTCCGGTAGTCGCGGCGACGACTGCAACTGCGGGGGCGCATGCCCCGCCGCGGCTCCTGTTCATCGACAACATCCGCTGGTCGATGATCCTGCTCGTGCTGAGCATGCACGCGGCCGACACCTACAGTCCGTTCGGCAATTGGTACTATGTCGACCGGCAGGCGACCGGCTTTGGCGCGGCACTGTTTTTCGGCATCTACCAGAGCTTCCTCCACGCCTTCTTCATGGCGGCGCTGTTCTTCATTTCCGGCTACTTCGCCGCGGCGTCGTTCGACCGGAAGGGATTTTGGCTATTCGCCCGCGACCGGCTGCTCCGGCTGGGACTGCCGACCCTGCTCTACATGTTCGTGATCGGCCCGCTTACGCAGTATTTCCTGTCGCGGACCTGGGGACGTGGCGGCTTCGGCCATCAGTGGCTGACCCATCTTGGGGATGGCGAGTGGCTGTCCGAGACGGGTCCGATGTGGTTCTGCGCTGTCCTGCTCCTGTTCTCGCTTGCCTATGGCCTAATCCGCTTGTCGGGCTGGCAAGAGCGCACGGTCGCGCTGCGTGGGCCGATGGTGGTCGCCTTCGTGATCGCCATGGCAGGAGCCACCTTTGCCGTGCGCATCGTCATGCGGGCCGGCGTCTCGGTGCTCAATGTTCATCCTGGCGACCTGCCGCAATATGTCCTGATGTTCGTGGCCGGAGCCTATGGCTATCGCGGCAACTGGATGACGGGACTTGCCGAGGGCGCCTGTCTGCGCTGGGGAGCGCTTGCGCTCACGCTCTCCATTCCGCTGTTCGCCGCACTGGTGCTGTTCGGCGGCGGCCTCGAGGGCGAGACTGCGCTCTATTCCGGCGGCTTCAATCTCGTCAGTGCCGGGAAATGCCTGTGGGAGGCGCTGGTCTGTGTGGGCATGGGCCTCGTCATTCTGGCGGTCTATCGCCGCCGTTTCGACGGGCAGGGGCCCGTCGCCAAATGGCTCTCGGACAACGCGTTCGGCGTTTACCTGATCCACCCGCCGATCCTGATCGGCTTCGCCATGCTGTTGCATGGGCTACCGCTCTTCACACTCACGAAGGCGCTCCTGCTGACGATGCTGGCCGCGGTCGGCAGCTTCACCGTCTCCGCGCTGATCCTGCGGAAGTCGCCGCTGCGCGCGATCATCTAATCGCGCGCAGCGTGTGAGGAGGTCTTAGATCAACGCGTACTGTGTGCGCTCGCGCCGCGCCAGCAGCGGCAGCGCCCGGCCTGCGATGTGAGCCTTGAAATGCGCGCTCTCCTGATGCGCCTTGAAGGCCGCTTCATCGCGGAACAGTTCGTAGAACAGGAACTGTCCCGGATTCTCGGTGCCGCGGCTGATCAGGAACAGTTTTACGCCGGGCTCGCTTTGCGCCTCCGGCAGGAAGCCGCGCAGGATCTCGGCGACGTTGTCGGCCTGTCCGTCCTTGGCTTCCCACTGCGCCACGACCAGAAGGCCTCCGCCGCTGGTCGCCTCGCTGATGGTGCGCTGGTTCATTGCCGGTCCGTTCATGATGGAACTCCTGTCGATGGGGCGTCGGTAACAATTCGATTCATAACGAAATTTGGAAGGCGATAATTCGATAGTGGGCGAAGTGACGATGTCATGTCCGGAGCGGCGCGAGCCCCGCGCGAATTGATTTCCGACGGAAATTTCGCTACCGCCTTTTCCCGTGGATACGCTCAAGGTCAGAGACGCCCAAGACGTCGAAGAGGTGGTGCGCGCGGCGATTGCCAATGAGCAGCCGCTCGAGATCATTGGCCATGGCAGCAAGCGCGGCATCGGCCATGTGATGGCGACCAACGCCGTGCTCGACGTCTCCGCGCTCAACGCGATCACTTCCTATGAGCCCAACGAGCTGATCATCACGCTCCAGGCCGGCGCGCCGCTGGCCGACGTGCTGTCGCTGATCGATGCCAAGAGTCAGCAATTCGCCTTCGAGCCGATGAACACTGCGCCCCTCCTGGGGACGCCGGGGCTCGGCACCATCGGCGGCATGATCGCGGCGGGCCTCGCCGGGCCGCGCCGCATCAAGGCCGGGGCGGTGCGCGACCATCTGCTCGGTGCGCACGCCGTCTCCGGCTTCGGCGACAGTTTCAAGACTGGCGGCAAGGTGGTGAAGAACGTGACCGGCTATGACCTCTGCAAGCTGCTCGCCGGTTCCTGGGGCACGCTGTCGGTCATGACCGAGGTGACGCTCAAGGTCATGCCGAAGCCGGAGAGCGAGCGGACGCTGCTGCTCAGGGGGCTCGACGATGCCGGCGCCAACAAGGCCATGACCGCGGCGCTCGGTTCGCCCTTCGACGTATCGGGCGCGGCGCATCTGCCGAAATCGGCTTTGCGGGAGAGAGCCGAAGGGCTCGGCGACATCGCTGCTCAAGGCGAGCCGCTTACCGTGCTGCGGCTCGAGGGCATCACCGCCTCGGCCGCCCACCGCGCCGTCTCACTGCGGGAGGCGCTCGCGCCGTTCGGAACCGCTACCATCGTGGAGGATGCCGCCTCGGCCGCATTGTGGACCGCGATCCGGGACGTGCTGCCATTCGCGGCCGATGGCGCGCTTGGTGCCTGGCCGGTGTGGCGGATCGTCTGTCCGCCGGCCTCTGGTGCCGCGGTCGGCCGGCTGCTGGCGCGGGATACCGGCGGCGACGTGATCTACGACTGGGGCGGCGGGCTGATCTGGGCGGCCGTGCCGCCAAAGGGCGATGCGCAAGCCTCCATCGTGCGCCAGCGCGCGGAGGCCGTCGGCGGGCACGCCATGCTGGTCCGGGCACCTGAAGAGGTGCGGCGCAATGTGGACGTGTTCCATCCGCAGGCGCCGGGCGTCGCCGCCCTCAGCGAGCGGGTTCGCGTCAGCTTCGATCCGAAGACAATCCTCAATCGCGGGCGGCTGAAGCGGGGCGCGGCATGAAGACCGAATTCTCGCTCACCCAGCTCGCCGATCCCGACATCGCGGAAGCCGACAAGATCCTGCGTGCCTGCGTGCATTGCGGCTTCTGCACCGCGACCTGTCCGACCTATGTGCTGCTCGGCGACGAGCTCGATAGCCCGCGCGGCCGCATCTACCTGATCAAGGAGATGCTGGAGAAGGACCAGGCGCCGACATCAGAGGTCGTCAAGCATGTCGACCGCTGCCTGTCGTGCCTTGCCTGCATGACCACGTGTCCGTCCGGGGTGAACTACATGCACCTGGTCGACCAGGCCCGGGTCCGGATCGAAGAGCGTTACGAGCGGCCGCTTGCCGAGCGAATGCTCCGCGCCGTGCTGGCATTCGTCCTGCCCGACCCGCAGCGCTTTCGCATCAGCATGTCGCTGGCGCGGCTTGCCCGGCCGTTCGCGGCTTTGCTGCCGACGCCGCGGCCGTCGGCTACCCCTGGCCTCACGCAGCGGATCAAGGCGATGCTGGCGCTCGCGCCAGGCCGGCTGCCGGCGCCAGGGCCCGCCGCTGGCAGCGTCTTTGCGCCGCTCGGCAAGAGGCGGGGGCGGGTCGCGCTGCTCCAGGGCTGCGCCCAGCAGGTGCTGGCGCCGCGGATCAACCAGGCCGCCATCAACCTTTTGACCCGCCACGGCATCGAGGTCGTGCTGGTCCGGGACGAGCAATGCTGCGGCGCGCTGACCCATCACCTCGGCCGTGACGACGACGCGCTCGCACGGGCGCGGGCGAACGTCGCGGCCTGGCGCCGCGAGGCCGCAAAGGATGGTCTCGATGCCATCCTGGTGACGACGTCCGGCTGCGGCACGGTCATCAAGGACTACGGCTATCTGCTGCGCGAGGACCGCGACTTCGCGAGCGACGCCGCCAACGTTTCTGCGCTCGCCAAGGACATCACGGAGTATGTCGCAGGCCTTGCGCTGCAGCCGTTGAGGCGACACGACGACATCGTCGTCGCCTATCATTCCGCTTGTTCACTGCAGCACGGGCAGAAAATCACTGGGCTTCCGAAAGAATTGCTTTCCAAGAACGGATTCGTGGTGAAAGATATCCCCGAGAGCCATTTGTGTTGCGGTTCGGCGGGGACCTACAACATTCTCCAGCCCGACCTTGCGGGCAGGTTGCGCGATCGCAAGGTCGCCAACATCGCGAGCGTCAAGCCGGACATGATTGCCGCAGGCAATATCGGCTGCATGGTGCAGATTGCCAGCGGGACATCAGTGCCGGTCGTGCACACGATTGAGCTTCTCGATTGGGCGACGGGCGGTGCGCAGCCGGTATTGAACTAGTCGAATTGTAGTAGCCGACTGCGCCGCGCCCGGAGGTGGACGACTGAAGGCCCGATCGACATTGTTCGACGGCAACAGGAGGATCACGATGGCGAAAGCGAAGAAGAAGAAAAGCAAGAAGGCCAAAAAGGCCAAGAAAGCCGTAGCGGCGAAGAAGACCTCAAAGAAGGCCGCCAAGAAGGCCGGCAAGAAGAGCTCGGCGAAGAAAGCCGCCAAGAAGGCAGCAAAGACATCGGCAAAGAAGGCCGCACCGAAGAAGGCAGCCAAGAAGGCCGCCAAGAAGGCCTCAAAGAAATCCGCGAAGACGGCGGCACCCAGGAAGAGCGCGAAGAAGGCGGCGCCGGCCCCCAAGCCACCGGCCCCCATGGAAGCTCCCGCTCCCGAGCCCGCACCGGAGGCGAGCTGGGCGACTCCGTCCAGCGGCGACGGCTCGTCGGCTTCGGCCGAAGGTCAGGGCTAGCTCTCGCTTCGCGCTTCAAACGACGATCAGCAATCCGGAAGGCCGCGGCGGCGACGCTGCGGCCTTTTTGCATCGACAGATTGCATCAGAGCGCGCGCGACATTGGCTTCCCCTCTTGGTTCACCATGGGCTGTGCGCTGATTCGTGTCGCCGCGCTCGGCCTGTGCTGCACATCCGTAACAAACCGGAGGCGGGGCGCCCTCTGGAATGCAAACATGTTGTCGAGATGCAACACGTCCCGACAACCTTTCGTGGAATTGCCATAACGCCTAAAAAGTCGGCAGATGCATGTGTTTTTTGCTTCACTGAATGGGGGCCTCACTCCAGATTGCGGCGGTTAAGAGCTTTGCAGTCAGGGTTCGCATGCCCCGGGGGGCGCCGGGATCGGACTTGCCTTGAGAAGGTGATGGGGAAAGAAATGAAGAAAGTGGCTTTGTTGGCAACGGCGCTGGCAATGGTGACGGGTTCGGCTCTGGCGGCAGACATGCCGGTGAAGGCTGTGAAAGCGCCTCCGCCGCCCGCCTTCGATCCTTGGGATGTCGCCTTCGGCGGCGGCATCATGAGCGACTACATCTTCCGCGGCATCACCCAGTCGAACCACAAGCCGTCCGTCACGGCCTATTTCGAGCCGCGCTACAACGTCACCAAGGACCTCCAGCTCTATGTCGGCGTGTCCGGTGAGAGCATCTCCTTCCCGAACCGCGCCGCGGCCGAGATCGACGTCTACGGCGGTATCCGCCCGACCTTCGGCGCATTCGCCTTCGACATCGGCGTCTGGGGTTACCTGTATCCGGGCGGCAGCTGCTTCTTCGGCGCGCCCGGCATCGACTTCGCCGGCAACTTCCAAGGCGCCGAGTGCGCCTCGCAGGCCCTGATCAATGCCAACGTGATCAAGAAGGATCTGAGCTTCTTCGAAGTCTACGGCAAGATGACCTACACGGTGAACGACAACTGGGCGTTCGGCGTCACCGAGTACTACACTCCGAGCTACCTGAACTCGGGCGCCTGGGGCAACTACAGCTCGATCACCGGCAAGTACACCGCGCCGAGCACCCTCTTCGGCTCGAGTGGCGTCGGCATGTACGTGTCGGGCGAGTTCGGCCGTCAGTGGCTCGGCACCTCCGACAGTTTCTACGGCGTGGCTGCGTTCCCGAACGGCATCAAATATGCCGACTACAACACCTGGAACGTCGGCATCGGCTTCACCTACAAGGTGTTCACGCTGGACCTGCGCTACTCCGACACCAACCTCTCCAAGGGGGACTGTAACGCCTTCACCAGCGACTGGTCGGCCCGCGGCAACATCACCGCCTCCACCGGTACCTTCGTGACCCCGATCAACCCGTCGGGCGTCGGCTCCAACTGGTGCGGCGCGGCCGGCATCGCCAAGCTGTCGTTCGACCTGACGGCGATGACCAACCTGAAGTAAGCTTCTTCCCTAGACCGACTGAAGGGGCGGCAGGACATCCTGCCGCCCTTTTGCTTTTTGGGGGAAACCGCGACGTCTCCTATGGGGCGCTAACACGGACAACTGTCGTTATGCCCGGGCCTGTCCCGGGCATCCACGTTCTTTGTGCCTTGGGTAAGGCGTGGATGGCCGGGTCAAGCCCGGCCATGACGATGTGGATGCCTTCACCGCACCCAGATCAGCGCGCTTCGCTCGGCTCCGCCGGGGCCGGTGCGCCGACGCCGCCGAGCACGTGAATCTCGCCGTCCTGGACCAGCCTGACATTGCGGGTGTGGAAGGCATCCAGCGTGGAGCGGTGGCCGATCGATACGATCGTGGTCGACGGCAGCTTCTCCTCCATGAGGCGGTAGAGCAGGGCCTCCGACGGCTCGTCGAGCGAGGCGGTCGCCTCGTCGAGGAACAGGTAATCCGGCGCATGCAGCAGCGCCCGCGCCACCCCTAGGCGCTGCTGCTCGCCGAGCGACAGCGTCCTGTTCCAGTGCCCTTCCTCGTCGAGCTGTTCGGCAAGCCTCGGCATGCCGACCGCTCTCAGCGTCTCCTTGATCTTGTCGGGCGCGATCGTGCCGTGCTCTGCCGGGTAGATCACGGCGTCGCCGAGCGGGCCAATCGGGAAATACGGCCGCTGCGGCAGCATCATCAGGCTGGATTTCCCGGGGATAGCGATCTTGCCGGTGCCGAACGGCCAGATCCCGGCGATGGCGCGGAACAGCGTCGACTTGCCTGAGCCCGACGGTCCCGTCACCAGCACGCGCTCGGGGTGCTGAATCGCAAAGGCGTTGGCTGCGACCAGCGGCTTGCCGTTGGGTAGCTTCACCAGCAGTTGCTCGAGCGCGATGGCCTCGCTGCCCGTGGACGACGTCACGCCGATGGTCGGCTCATGCGCGGGAAGATTGGCGGCCGAGCTGACCGACATCTCGAAGCCGTCGAGACGGGCGACAACCGCGCGCCATTCGGCGAGCGATCGGTAAGTGGTTACGAAGAACGACAGCGCCCGCTGCACGCTGCCGAACGCTGAGCCGGTCTGCATCATGTCGCCGAGCTGGATCTTCTTGGCGAAGTAAGCCGGCGCCACCAGCACATAGGGGAAGATCACGGCGGCCTGCTGATAGCTCGCCGTGAACGCGGTCAGGCGCTTGGTGCGGCTCATAATGCCGTACCAATTGCCGATCACGAAGCTGAAGCGGTGCAGCAGGCGTCCGCGCTCGGCGCTCTCGCCCTTCAGCAGCGCAATCTGCTCGGAATTCTCGCGCACCCGCACCAGGTTGAAGCGGAAGTCGGCTTCATAGCGCTGCTGCTCGAAATTGAGATTGACCAGCGGCACGCCGATCCAGTGCGTCAGGGCGGTGCCGAGGATCGCATAGATCAGGGCGCCCCAGCACAGGTAGCCGGGAATCACGAAATCGGTGCCGAAGAGATGCAGGGGGGCGGCGTTGGACAGGCCCCAAAGAATGATCACGAAGGAGAACAGCGTCACGATCGAGGAGAGCAGGCCGACGCCGATGCTGAGCGTCTGCTCGACGAAATTCTTGACGTCGTCGGTGATGCGCTGGTCCGGATTGTCGGCGGCGTCGCCCGTGAGTTGCATGCGGTAGTGCGTGGCGTCATCGAGCCATTCGCCGAGATAGTGCCGCGTCAGCCATTGCCGCCAGCGGATCTGGAGCCACTGGTTGAGATAGAGCTGATAGACCGCGAGCGCGACGAAGGCCGAGGCAAGGCCGACGAAGATCCAGATCTCGCGCACGAAGCTGTCCAGATCATACGCCTGGAGCGCACTGTAGAAGCGGTTCTGCCACTGGTTCACGAGCACGTCGATCGCGACCAGCGTGAGCTCGATCGCGATCACTGCGGCGAGCAGGCCGCGGCCGGCCCATTTGTCCTCGGACCGGAAGTAGGGCATGGCGATTCGCCAAACGGTCGCGAGCGTCGCGCGGATGTTCTTCACAGATAGGGGTCTCCTGCGGGGTGGGCGTAAGCGCCTGATGCAACGGCGCAAATAAGCGCGCTTAGACTAAAGTTGCAAATCCGGCGATTTGCGTTGTCCGGGCCGACAACCCTAGCATGGGCATAACGGCGCGGGGTGGGGGGCCTCCGGGACTTCGCGAGCTTGTGAGCGGACTGGAACCGCCACATTCGCGACATGACCGCTTCAGGCTCAAGGACTATCGGAACCCACGTCAAGCAGGTTCGGCTGTCCACGCTGGCCGCCCTGCCGCACTAATGCGTGGGGGAGGTAGAGCATGTGGAATCAAATTTATAACCCGCTGAACAATGCGGCGTTGTCGACCATCGCGGCGGCCGTTCCGGTGGTCTCGCTGTTGATCATGATCGCAAGCGGGCGCGTCAAAGCGCATATCGCGGCCGTGATCGCCGTCATCATCACCAACCTGATCACGATCGTCATCTTCACCATGCCGGTGAACATGTCGATCCGGGCCTCCGTGCTCGGCATCGTCACCGGCTTCTTTCCGATCGGATGGATCGTCCTCAACGTCATCTTTCTCTACCAGGTGACGGTCACGACCGGGCGCTTCGAGCTGTTGAAGCGTGCGGTCGGCGGCGTTACCGAGGACCGGCGCCTGCAACTGCTGCTGGTGGCGTTCTCGTTTGGCGCCTTCTTCGAAGGCGCTTCGGGCTTCGGCACGCCCGTCGCGATCACCGGCGCTGTGCTGATCGGTCTCGGCTTTTCGCCGCTCGCCGCGTCCGGCCTGTCGCTGATCGCCAACACCGCGCCCGTCGCCTACGGCGCGCTCGGCACGCCGATCCAGGGCCTTGCCTCCGTCACCGGGCTCGATCCCTACATCTTGGGCGCGATGGTCGGACGGCAATTGCCATTCTTCTCGCTGATCGTGCCGTTTTGGGTGGTGTGGGCGTTCGCGGGCTGGCGCGCCATGAAGGATGTCTGGCCGGCGATCCTGGTCACCGGCGTGTGCTTCGCAATCCCGCAATTCGTGATCTCCAACTACATCAATCCCTGGATCGTCGACATCGGGGCGTCGCTGATCTCGATGGGCGCGCTGATTCTGTTCCTGAAGGTGTGGCAGCCGAAGCAGCTCTGGCTGTCGCCGGCGCTGCGCGGCCGCGATGAATCGGTGTCGGAAATGGGCAAGACCGCACCGCTCGACAAGACGCCGCTCACGCAGGCCGAACTGTGGAGCGCGCTGTTGCCGTGGATCATCGTCTGCATCGTGATGCTGATCTGGGGCAGCGGATGGTTCAAGTCCTGGGCGGATTCGTTGTTCGTCTGGAAGTTTCCCGTTCCTGAACTCGACAAGATGATCAACAAGATGCCGCCGGTTGCGGCGGGCCCCACGCCAGAAGGCGCCGTGTTCAACTTCACCTATCTGTCCTTCACCGGCACGGGCATGCTGATCGCGGCGATCATCTCGGGCTTCCTGATGGGGGTCGGGCCGGGGCGGCTGCTGGTCGAGTATGGCCGCACCATCCGCCTCTGCGCGATCTCGCTGATCACGATCTCGGCGATGCTCGCGATCGGTACGCTGACCCGCCTCTCCGGCGTCGACGCCACGCTCGGTCTCGCCTTTGCGGCGACCGGCGTGCTCTATCCCTTCTTCGGCACGCTGCTCGGCTGGTTGGGCGTGGCGCTGACGGGATCGGATACCGCATCGAACATCCTGTTCGGCAACCTCCAGAAGATCACGTCGCAACAGATCGGCCTGTCGCCGATCCTGATGGCGGCGGCAAACTCCTCCGGCGGCGTGATGGGCAAGATGATCGACGCGCAGTCGATCGTGGTCGCCTCGACCGCCACGCGGTGGTACGGCCACGAGGGCACGATCCTGCGCTTCGTGTTCTGGCACTCGATCGTGCTGGCCTGCCTGGTCGGCGTGCTGGTGACGCTCCAGGCCTATGTCTGGCCGTTCACGGAGCTGGTGCTGAAGTAGCGCCACGCATTCTCAACGAAATCCCCGCGGGAAGGGTCCTGCGGGGATTTTGCGTGCGCGGCGAAGCTTCTCAACGTCGTCCCCGTCTTATAGAAGGTGCGGCGGTTCAAGGATGGTCGAGAGGTCTCATGGTTTCGGTCAAGCAGATGGTGTGCGCGGCTGCCGCGGTGGTGCTGATGGCGGGCGCGGCCCATGCCGAGGACGGCTTTCCCTTCGGGACCGAGATGACGCTTGAGGCTCTGCCGCAGCCCGGCTCGAAGCGCATTCCCAACATCGAGATCGGCGACAATGGCGAGGTGGTGCTGGAGCTCTGGTGCAAGGGCGGCAAGGGCCAGTTCTCGGTCGCCGGCAACACCGTGATCTTCGTCCCGGGCCAGATCCAGGACCGTTCCTGTCCGCCGGCCAAGGCGCAGGCCGATGACGACCTCGTCGCAGCGCTCGCAAGCGTTGAGACCTGGAAGCGCCAGGGCGAATTTCTCACGCTGATCGGCCCGAAGCCGCTGCGCTTCCGGATGAACGGGAATTGACGGTTACGTCATTCCGGGGCGCGCGAAGCGCGAACCCGGAATCTGGAGATTGTTGCACGAGATTCCGGGTTCGACGCTCGCGCGTCGCCCCGGAATGACTTCGTCATTTCCACACCGACTTGTCGGCGTCCCAGCGCTGGCCCTTCAGCTCCTTCGCCAGCGCCTCGATCGCGCCGTTGTCGTCGGTCTGATCGCCCTCTTCATCGGCGCTCGATTCATCCGACAGATTGAGCTTGGCGCCGGTGCTCTCGTCGGCCGTGCTGATCGCGGGGCTGCCGACCCAGAGCAGGAGGCGGTCGCTGTTGCCCGGCTTGTCGGCCGAGACGAGGCCCGCGACCTCGATCGTGTCGGTGAGCTCGAGCGCCGGGAAATCCTGGTTCGGCCGCTTCAAGACGACCTTGAGCTTGCCGGTGACGGGGTTGAAGCTTTGCGAGACGGTTTTTGCCGCCAGCGTCCGCGCCAGCACGTTCGCGACGGTGCCGGCGAGCCGGTCCCGGCTGATCTTGTCGCCGTCGCGCCAGTCGGCCGCAGAGAAGCGGATGGTGCGGTCCATCTCCATCATGCCGGCGGTCCAGCCGGCCGCGGTGACGCCCGGCATCGCCTTGAACTTGGCGAGCAGCGCAGCTGCCCGCTCCGGGTCGACCGACATGTTGATGGTCTGCTCGCCGGCGCGCAGCGCGTCGCAGCCGACCGACAGGCTTGCCAGCGTCACCTCGACGCCCTGGCCTTTCAGGCTCTTCAGGAAATCGGTCGCGGCCTCCAACTTGACCTTGACCGCGATCGCCTCCGGCGAGACCTCGGTGAAGTCCTTCGGCTGCGGCGTGATGCCATCATCCGAGGTCTGGTTGTCCAGAAACTCCTTCTCGCTGAGGTCGGAATTGTCGGGCGAGGCGACCTCGGTCACGTTGCCGCCGATCGAAATCTGGCCGCGGAACTCGACGGTATCGCTGGTCTGCTTGCGCGTCAGCTTGACGGTCACCGGTGCCTTGTCGCCGAGGCTCTGCGTCGTGCCCGACAGGAGCTGGCCGGCGACGGTGAGGTTGACGACGAAGCGGTCCTTGCGGTCGGAATTTTTCGCGGCGGGATAGCAGACGTCGAGCACGGCCGAGGTGACCGTCTTGCCCTGGCGGGTCTCCTTCAGGATGACGTCGGCATTGCCGTCCATCAGCCCGTCGATCGAGGTGAAGTAGCGTGTCTCGGTTCCGCCGGGCGCGGCCGCCTTGGGCGACAATTTCATCTGGGCGGAGGCGACGTCGGGCGCAACCGCAACCAAAACCGCCAAAAAGCCTATCGAGCAGAACGAAAGCGCGCGCATCGACGAAATCCTCAGAGATGGAGCATGATCCGGAAAAGTGTGAAGCGGTTCTCCGAAAAGTCATGCTCGAACAATAGCCCAAAGCGCGATGACGATTCATCCCGATCCGATCGCGCTTTGGAATCGGCGCCACCGTAGTGGGTTTTGGCCGGCGGTTGAATCGGAAAGCGCCGGTAATGGTCGGCAAAAAAGAAGGCCGCCCGGAGGCGGCCTTCGCGTGATTTTTGGTTGGTTGCGACGGCTCAGAAGCCCATGCCGCCGCCGCCGGCCGGCATCGCCGGAGCTGCTTCCTTCTTCGGCAGCTCAGCGACCATGGCCTCAGTGGTCACCAGCAGGCCGGCCACGGAAGAGGCGTCCTGGAGCGCGGTGCGCACCACCTTGGCGGGGTCGATGATGCCCTTCTCGACGAGGTCGACATACTGCTCGGTCTGGGCGTCGAAGCCGAAGGTCTCGGACTTGTTCTCCAGGATCTTGCCGACGACGACCGAGCCTTCGAGGCCGGCGTTCTCGGAGATCTGGCGGACAGGGGCTTCCAGCGCCTTCAGCACGATGTTGATGCCCGCCTGCACGTCGGCATTGGCGTTGGTGAGACGGCCCACCGCCTTCTTGGCGCGGAGCAGCGCGACGCCGCCGCCGGGGACGATGCCTTCCTGCACGGCTGCGCGGGTGGCGTTGAGCGCGTCCTCGACGCGGTCCTTCTTCTCCTTGACCTCGATCTCGGTCGCGCCGCCGACGCGGATCACCGCGACGCCGCCGGCGAGCTTGGCCAGACGCTCCTGGAGTTTCTCACGGTCGTAGTCCGAGGTGGTCTCCTCGATCTGGGCCTTGATCTGGCCGACGCGGGCCTCGATGTCCGGCTTCTTGCCGGCACCGTTGACGATCGTGGTGTTCTCCTTGTCGATCACGACCTTCTTGGCGCGACCGAGCATCTTCACCGTGACGTTCTCGAGCTTGATGCCGAGCTCTTCGGAGATCAGCTGGCCGCCGGTGAGGATCGCGATGTCCTCGAGCATGGCCTTGCGGCGGTCGCCGAAGCCCGGCGCCTTGACGGCCGCGACCTTGAGGCCGCCGCGCAGACGGTTGACGACCAGGGTGGCGAGCGCCTCGCCCTCGACGTCCTCGGCGATGATGACGAGCGGCTTGCCGGACTGCACCACGGCTTCCAGCACCGGCAGCATGGCCTGCAGGCCCGACAGCTTCTTCTCGTGCAGGAGGATGTAGGCGTCCTCGAGCTCGGCGGTCATCTTCTCGGCGTTGGTGACGAAGTACGGCGAGAGATAGCCGCGGTCGAACTTCATGCCCTCGACGATGTCGACTTCGGTGTCCAGCGACTTGTTCTCCTCGACGGTGATGACACCCTCGTTGCCGACCTTCTGCATCGCCTGCGCGATCATCTTGCCGATGGCGGAGTCGCCGTTGGCCGAGATGGTGCCGACCTGGGCGACCTCGGAGGAGGCGGCGACGGGCTTTGCGCGCTTCTCGATGTCCTTGATCACAGCCGCAACCGCGGTGTCGATGCCGCGCTTGAGGTCCATCGGGTTCATGCCGGCGGCAACGGCCTTGGCGCCTTCGCGCACGATGGCCTGGGCCAGCACGGTCGCGGTGGTGGTTCCGTCGCCGGCGAGGTCGTTGGTCTTGGAGGCGACCTCACGGACCATCTGGGCGCCCATATTCTCGAACTTGTCCTCGAGCTCGATCTCCTTGGCGACGGTGACGCCGTCCTTGGTGATACGGGGCGCGCCGAAGCTCTTCTCGATGACGACGTTGCGGCCCTTCGGACCGAGCGTCACCTTGACGGCGTTGGCGAGAATGTCGACGCCGCGCAGCATGCGTTCGCGCGCGTCTCCGGAAAACTTGACGTCTTTGGCAGCCATTTCTTGCTCCTGAAAACTGAACTGGATGGGCGCCGCACTTTTCCGTCGTCATTGCCGGGTGGAGGTCCGGCAATCCATCCTCTTAACGAGAAATGATGGATGCCCGGGTCAGGCCCGGGCATGGCAATGGCGCGTGCGGCGGGGTTTGAAGGGACGTCGTGGCCTTAGGCCAGGACGCCCATGATGTCCGACTCCTTCATGATCAGGAGATCTTCATTGTCGATCTTGACCTCGGTGCCCGACCACTTGCCGAACAGCACGCGGTCGCCGACCTTGAGGTCGATCGGGATCAGCTTACCCGCCTCGTCCCGGCCGCCGGGGCCGACGGCGACGATTTCGCCCTGGGACGGCTTCTCCTTGGCGGTGTCGGGAATGATGATGCCACCCTTGGACTTTTCCTCGGCATCGATACGTTTGACCACGACACGGTCATGCAGCGGACGAAATTTGGACTTAGCCATGACGTTTCCCTTTGGAGGCTCGCTTCGGAAGCGGCGGAAGTAGTGAGGGGCCTGCGCCCCCGTCCGACCTCCGGATCGAATGCCAGGATCGAACGGCGCGCTTTAGCAATCGGGCTTCCCGAGTGCTAATAGTGCGCCCGGAAATATGGCTTGGCCGCGATCCTGTCAAGCAAAGGTGGTTAAGCCAATGGTGAGACGGATATAGGATGTTGACGATCGAAACGAATTGGGGACGCTGTCGTATTCTACGACGTCATTGCCCCGACAGCGGTTTTGCGCTTGGCTGCAGGAGGGGGCTGCCAGGCTCGTGTTTGGGGGGCGCTTTGCTCGGGGGAATGCCATGATCAGTTCAGCTCACGCGCGGACGGTTGCGAAGCTGGGCGCCGCCGCAGCCTTGGCGCTGCTGCTGGGTGCATGTGGCGGTGGCATGAGCCTGCCGTCGTTCTCGTCGTCCTCGCCGCCGCCGGAGGCCGAGCCCGGCACCGGGCCGGAAATGCCGGCCTCGATCCGCGCCGACGAGATCGTCGGCCGCTGGGGCCTTGCCTCGTTCCAGAACCCGGCCGACCGCGCCCGCACCGAGGCTGCGGCCCGTGCGCAGTGCAAGAATCCCTACGTGATCGGCGCCGGTTCGAGCGGCGGTGTGATCATGCACCTGGCCGACCAGGCGACGCCGCAAGAGCTGCGGCTGAAGGGGTCACCGAGCGGCAAGAACTATATCGGACCGCCCGGCCCGACCCCCGGCGAGCAGGACCGCGAGATCGTCTCCTTCGATGGCCGCGTCATGGTCACCCGCTTCATCGACAAGGACGCCGCCACCCGCTACGGCAACATGGTTTACGTCCGCTGCGCGCCGCGGGCGTGATCTTCTCTCCGTCATTCCGGGGCGATGCGAAGCATCGAACCCGGAATCTCGAGCTTCCGGGTTCACGCTGCGCGTGCCCCGGAATGACAGCGTGAGATAGAACCCCAAAACAAAAAAGCGCCGGCCCAAGGCCGGCGTTTTGTTTCTCTTCGTGTCCCGTCCGGTCAGTCGAACAGGGCGTCGATGTCGTCCTGCGAGGCGTGACCGACGTCACCGGCGAGCTTCGGGCCGTTGAGCAGCTTGGCGTCTTCGTCGCGGGTGTCGACGATCGGCGGCGCGTGGGCCTTGATCGCGTCGACGCCGCCCCAGATATCCATCATCGCATTGATGTGCTGCTCGATGAACTTCATCGTGCCCATCACCTTGTTGATGCGCTGCCCGGTCAAATCCTGGAAGTTGCAGGCCTCGAAGATCGAGATGACGCGTTCCTGGATGTCGTCGGCGAGCCGCTTCTGCTGGTCCACCGAATCCACCTTGGAGAGTGCGCTGGCGGCCTGGTCGATCGACTCGGCCGCTTCGAGGATCTGCTGGGTCGCCTGCTCGGTGCCGCCGACGACAGCGCCGAGCTCGCCATTGACCTTGGCCATCTCTTCGCCGTTGAAGCTCTTGCCGTGCAGCACCGCGATCTCGCGCTTGGTGCGGCTGATGGCATCGTGGATGAGGTCGAGTTCAACCTTCAGCTTCTCGCATTGTTCGATCTGGGCGCGGTAGGTCTCCAGCATCGCGCGCGCGTCGGCGACTTCCTGCGCCATGACGGTTTCGCTCGGCGGGAGCGGGGCGTGCCCCGCGTGGCTGTTACGCGCCATTTGCGCGCGGATCGCGCGCAGCTCGGCCATGATCTCGCTGTGCATCGGAGCAGCCTCGTCAATCATCTCCGGACTGGGCATCTCGCCGACGATTGCTTCCTCGACGCGAAAACGTTTGCGGTGAACAGCCATATTGGAACTCCCCCCACCTCACTCACGCGGCCTTTGTAGACAGAAGGGATTTAACACGACGTTCACGGCGGGAACCGCTTTGCGATCGCTCGCAATTCGCGCACACACCAGCGATTAACCATGCATATCGGCCGTTCACCGAAAATAAACGCTAGCGGACAAAAGGCGCTGATGTTCGCGACGTGGTGAATCATAACGCCGTTTCCGTTTACCAAACCAAACGGCTTTTGATTTTAAGTGGCCGCATCGCGAAGGGCAGGTCTGCGCCCGTCGCGATGAACGCACCAGACGAAACAGTACAGAGTACGTCGATGTTCAAGAAAATGTCTGTCGCGCTGCTCGGCAGCGCATGCACCTTTGTCGCCGGGATCGATCGCGCCGCCGCATTCGACAACACCGTGCCATCCGATCCGCCCCCCGTGCTTTATCAGCCGCAGGCGCCGCCGCAGCCGGTGCGCGTCGCCTCCAATGCCAACATGGGCGGCGGCTTCATCGAATTCCTGTTCGGCGGCGAGGAGCGTGGCCAGCGCTATTATCCGCAGCAGCAGCCGACGTATCAGCAGCAGCCGGCCTATTACGACCAGCGCAATTTGCCGCCGATGGGCGAGCCGCAGATGCAAGGTATGGTGCCGCAGCAGGATGCAGCCGATCCGCGCTTGCGTCCGTTTGATCCGAAGTTCGAAAAACAGCTCGTCGCGTACGAGGGGAGGGAAGGCGCCGGCACCATCGTCGTCGATACGCCCAACAAGTTCCTCTATCTCGTCGAAGGCAATGGCAAGGCGCTGCGCTACGGCATCGGGGTCGGCCGTCCGGGCTTCACCTGGTCCGGCGTGAAGGCGATCACGGCCAAGCGCGAATGGCCGGATTGGACGCCGCCGGCGGAAATGATTGCGCGCCGTCCAGATCTGCCGCGGCACATGGAAGGCGGCCCTGAAAACCCGCTCGGCGCGCGCGCGATGTATCTGGGCTCTTCGCTCTATCGCATCCACGGCTCCAACGAGCCCTGGACCATCGGCACAAACGTCTCCTCCGGCTGCATCCGTATGCGGAACGAGGACGTCATCGACCTCTACGGCCGCGTCAATGTCGGCACCAGGGTCGTGGTGATGTGAACGCGGCGAAAGCGGCGAAACGAGAACGGCCGCCGGAAGGGCGGCCGTTTTGCATTTAAGGGTGATGCTGCTTACGCGTAATCGCTGCCGCCGTCGTCGCCGCCGCCGAAATCGCTGTCGTCGGCCATGTCGACGTTGTCGGCATCGTCATAGTCCTGCTGATCGTCGTTCCCATCGTTCGACGCCTGGTCGAGGAAGCCCTGGTGGGAATCATCGCGGCCGCGGTTGGAGCCGATGTCGTTGACGCCGGCATCGCGCGCGAGCGAGCCGCCAGACTGGTCATTGCTGCCACCCCACGGGCTGCCGCCACCCCCGCGCTCCTCAATGATCGTGGTGTCGCCAAAAGCCTGATGCGAGCCGCCCATCCCGCCCATCATGTTGCGGATGCCGGAGAGCAGCATCGATCCACCGACGACGCCAGCCGCGGCGGCTGCCGCGGTGCCAAGGAAAGAGCCGCCGCCACCGCCGATGGGCGGGGCGCCATAACCCTGCTGCTGTGCGTAAGGCGGCGGCTGGCCATAGCCGGGCGGCTGCGCCTGCTGCATCGCCTGGCCGGAGTTCCAGACCGGCCGCTGCTCGCGCGGCGGCACGTTCGGGACCGAGCCGCGCGATTGGCCGCCGCCGAAAAGGGTATCGCGCATGGAATCCAGGAAGCCGCCAGATTGCGCCTGCTCCGGCGCGTGGGCTGCCTCCAGTTCCTGGATGCGGGCATTGGCGCGCTTCAGCGCCTCGTCCTGCAGCAGCACGGTCTGCACCAGCGCGTACATGGCGTTGGGCGCCTTGTTCAGGCCGTCATTGATGGCGGCGATCGCGTTCGGATCGCGCGATGCAGTTTCAAGCTTCGAAAGCCGGTCGAAAAGCTCGTCGACGAGCTGGCGTTCTTGCGGCGTCATGATCGATCTCCCTTGCGCAAACCAAGCGCGCCCAAGATGTAGGGTTCCAACATGGCGCCAACAGTGGGGCGCGGATTAAATTTCGGTATGCGACAAGCTGCCGGTCCCGTGTCGGCGGTTTCATGCCAATGTCACGTTGTTCGCGGCCAGGAGCTGCGGAAACGCCTCGCTTGCGAGATATCTGTGCTCGCGCTCGCGGACATCAGTCATTGGATCGAGGCTCCGCAACGTCTCGTCGACGAAGCCGGGATGACACATCACGAGACTGTCGTCCGGCAGGCCCTCGATGAACTGCCGCATCAAGCTGCCGAAATCGGCGTCATCCCGCGTGAAGTCATAGGCGCCGGCGAAGGCAGGATTGAAGGCGAGACCGGCGTGCCGCGCGCGGCGGCGGAATTGAGCGCTCAGGATATCCAGCACCAGCGCTTTCGGTGAGGCGAGCCGCCGCATCAGCGGCAGCTCGCGGCCGCCCTGGCGCACCCAGGCTTTTGGCGCGGCCTCGCGGACAGCGGCGACGAAGGCGTCGCGCACCTGCGGATAGAGCTGCACATGCTGATGGCCGTCGACGAAGTCAGGCGCGTGTCCGAACGCCTGCGCGTAGGCTGCAAGCTGCGCCTTCACCTCGGCGTAAATGATCTCACGGTCGAGCCGCCGCATCAGTCCCGCACGCAGCAGCTTTGGAAAGGCCAAGAACATGTCGCCTTCGAGCGGGCGGAAATGCATGGTCAGCGGGCGAAACGGCGCCGACAGCGTGACATGCAATCCGATCGCGCAGCGCGGGCTCTTCGTGCGGGACGCTTCCAGCGCGTCGACCTCGGCGCGGCCGATCGCCGGCCCCAGCATCATCACCGATGTCGCATTGAGACGGCCGCGTTCGATGAGGTCGCGGATGGCGCGGTTGACGCCCGCACTGATTCCGTAATCGTCGGCGCAGAGCCAGATACGCCGCGGCTTCGCCGCTTGGTTCATTCCGCCGCCGTCCGGCTCGAGGCGTCGTCGGCCTTGCCGGTCTCGACACGCTTCTCGCTGTGCTCGGCGACGAAGTAGATCGGCCGCGCCTTCAGCTCGGAGAGGATTTTGCCGATATATTCGCCGACGATGCCGATCATGATGAGCTGCACGCCGCCGATCGTCATCAGGCCGACGACGAGCGAGGGATAGCCGGGCACCTGCTTGCCCGTGGTCCAGACCTCCCAGAGGATGGAGAGGCCGAACAGGAAGGCGCCGCCGGCGAGCACCACGCCGAGCAGGCTGGCAAAGCGCAACGGGGCCACCGAGAACGAGGTCAGGCCCTCGATCGAGAGGCCGAGCAGCCGCGCCGCATTGAAGGTGGTCACGCCATGGGCGCGCGCCGCGGGCTCGTAGTCGACGCGGATCTGGCGGAAGCCGATCCAGCTCGCCAGCCCCTTGAAGAAGCGGTTGCGCTCGGGCAATTGCCGCAGCGCTGCGACCGCGCGCGGCGAGAGCAGGCGGAAGTCGCCCGCGTCTTCGGGAATCTTCTGCCGCGCACCCCAATTGATCAGTGCGTAGAAGCCGTGCACGGCGAGCCGCCGCAGGAACGGCTCGTTATCGCGATGCGCCTTGGCGGTATAGACGACGTCGTAGCCGTCATCGATCCAGTGTCCGACGAGTTGTTCCACCAGCGCCGGCGGATGCTGGCCGTCGCCGTCCATGAACATCACGGCACCGCGTCTTGCGTGGTCGAGGCCGGCCATCAGCGCCGCCTCCTTGCCGAAATTGCGCGACAGCGAAACCACCTGCACGTCGATCGCATCGGCCGGCAGCGCGCGGGCGATCGCAAGCGTCGAATCCGCGCTGCCGTCGTCGACATAGACGACCTCGCAGGCAAGGCGATAGCGGTTCCGAAGCGTCCTGGCGAGATCGCAGAGCCGCTGGTGCAGCGAGGCAAGCCCCGCCGCCTCGTTGTAGATCGGCACGACAATCGACAGCCCTTTGGCCGCAGCGCTCGTGGCGTTGGTGGTCAGGGCGGAAACGTCAGAGCCCAGCGTCATCGATCAAGGTTCCAGAAGCACTCAAAACTCGTTCGAACAGCATATGGTAGCTGTCGTTTGCTGTCGCTACGCTGAATGCACCATGCGGATGCCCCAGAGATTTCTGCGCCTCACTGCCGCAGGAACGCCTCGAGCTTGGCGAACAGCGGGTTCTCGCGGTCGAAGACGTAGTCGAGCGAGACCACCGAGACGGTCTCGGCGCCATGATCGCGCAGGAAGCTCGCCAGCGAATAGAGTTTTCCGGGCGGGCAGTGCAACGTCAACATGCCTGACGAGGTCGGCCCGCCGAACGGCGTCTCCACGCCGAAATTCCGGTGCGCCTCGCTCAGCAATGCCGCATCGCACTGCCGGAAGCGGGTGCGGACCTCGCGGTATTGATTTGCCCGCGCCCGGGCCGCGATGTGATCGAGGATGATGCGAGCCGTCTCCCGCGCCGCGGGCGACCAGTCGGCGTCCCGGGAGGCGACCAGATTGGCCTGGCTGCGCAGCATGACACCGTCGTCGAGGATTTTCAGGCCGTTGGCGGCAAGCGTGGCGCCGGTCGTGGTGATGTCGACGATCAGCTCGGCGGTGCCGGCCGCGGGCGCGCCTTCGGTCGCGCCGGTGCTTTCGACGATCCGGTAGTCGACGATGCCGTGGCTCGAAAAGAAGGTCCGCGTGAGATTGATGAATTTGGTTGCGACACGCATCCGCCGGTGGTGCTGCTCGCGGAAGCCGGTGGTGACGTCGTCGAGATCGGCCATGGTGCGGACATCGATCCAGGCCTGCGGCACGGCGACCACGACGTCGGCATAGCCGAAGCCGAGCCGCTCGATCAGGGCGACGCGCCTGTCGGCATCCGCAATGTTCTCGCGCACCAGATCCTCGCCGGTGACGCCGAGATGCGCCATGCCGCGGGCGAGCTGCGAGGCGATCTCGCTGGCCGAGAGATAGGCGATCTCGACATTGTCGAGCCCTGCGATGGTGCCGCGATAATCGCGCGCGCCGCCGGCTTTCGACAGCGTCAGCCCTGCGCGCGCGAAAAAGGCTTCGGCGTTTTCCTGGAGGCGGCCTTTGGATGGAACGGCCAGAACGAACGGCGCGCTCATGACTTAAGCTCCCTTGCGGCCGATCATGGCGAGTGCATCGACCCAGACCGAGAAGCCGACTGCGGGGATCGGCGTCTGCGATCCGAGCTGGGTCATCAGGCCGTCGTAGCGGCCGCCTGCGACCAGCGGCTCGACGCCGTTGCCCCTGTGATGCACTTCGAACTCGAAGCCGGTGTAGTAGTCGAGACCGCGCCCGAACGAGGTCGAGAAGCGCGTCTCCTTCACGTCGATGCCGCGCGCGGCCATGAAGCCGACGCGGTTCTCGAACAGGTCGATCGCCGCCGAAATATCCAGCCTGGTATCCGCCGCGAGCGCGCGCAGCTCGGCGACCGCCTGATCCGGATTGCCCGCGATCGACAGGAAGCGCTTGAGCACGGTCAGCGCCTCGCGCGGCAGGGCGCCGCTCTTCAGGGTGGATTGCTCGAGGAAGCGGTCGGCGATTTCGGCCGTGGTGCGGCCCCCGACATTGGTGGTGCCGGCGATCGACATCAGGTCGGTGACGAGCGCGAGCGCCGCCTTGCGGTCGGAGCCCGCGAGCGCCGCCAGCACGCCCTCATACTCGTTGCGGGCGGTGGCGGTTGCGATCGAGAGTCGTTCCAGATCCTGCTCGAGGCTGATCTTGCGGTTGAAATCCTTGATCAGCCGGCGCCGCCAGACCGGGAACAGGTCGAGCGCGTCGATTACGGCATTGAACAGTGCCACGTCGCCGGTGCGGATCTCGACATCACGGACGCCGAAGGCCGCGGTCGCCTCCAGCGCCAGCGCCAGCATCTCGGCGTCGGCCGCGGCGCGGTCCTGGCGGCCGAAGGATTCGATGCCGGCCTGCAGGAACTCACCCGGACGGCCACTCCGGTAACGGAACACCGGGCCGAGATAGCTGAAGCCCGCGGGCTCGCCGGCGCGCCCCGAGGCGAGGTAGTCGCGGGCCACGGGAATCGTCAGGTCCGGGCGCAGGCAGAGCTCCTCGCCGGTCGGGTCGGTGGTCAGGTACAGGCTCTTGCGGATGTCTTCGCCGGAGAGGTCCAGGAACGGCTCGGCCGGCTGGAGGATCGCGGGCTCGGCGTGGACGTAACCGGCCTGCGCGAACGACAACAGCAGCGTATCCGCCCAGGCGGCGGAGCCGGCAGCATTTGAGGTGGCAGTCGCGGTCATGACGGGGTCCGTTTGCCCCGGCGGAACCGGGACGGGCAAAAGGTGGGGCGCGTGTTGGCGCAGCCCCTTAGCATGGCCCGATGACGGTTTCGACCTCCAATGGACCAATGGCTTAATGGTCGCCTAGCCCCGCGGGCCGCCCCAGTCGCCGAGCACGGACTGCACCAGCGCGAGGGCGGCCACGGCCGCCGTGTCGGCCCGCAGGATTCGTGGACCCAGAGCCAGACGCAGGATATGGGGCTGGCGCAGGAGCAGGGCGCGCTCCTCCTCGGCAAAGCCGCCCTCGGGTCCGATCAGCACGTCGATGCCCTGAGTTGCATCGCGCGCGGCTTGCAGGGCTTTGAGCGGGTTCTCCGCCTCCGCGGCCTCGTCGCAAAACACCAGGAGCCGCTGCGCCGCGCGCTGGCTGAGGAAGCGCTCGAGCGGAACCGGATCGGCCACGGTCGCAAGGCTCAGGATGCCGCATTGCTCGGCCGCCTCGATGACATTGGCGCGCATGCGCTCGCCATTGACGCGCGAGGCCTGGGTAAAGCGGGTCAGCACCGGCTGGAGGGTCGAGGCGCCCATCTCCACCGCCTTCTGGACGACGTAGTCCAGCCGCGCATGCTTGAGCGGTGCGAAGACGTAGGCGAGGTCGGGCAGTTGGTCCTGTGTGCGGGTCTGCTTGAGGATCACGAGGGCATCGGGGCGCTTGCGGCCCTCGATCGCGGCCTGCCATTCGCCGTCGCGGCCGTTGAACGCCAGGATGGGATCGCCAGCGCCAAGCCGCAGCACGTTGCCGAGGTAATTGCTCTGGTCGCGGTCGAGCGCGACCTTGGCGTCCTGGATCAGGTCGGCCTCGACGAACAAACGGGGGGCGCGGAAGTCGTGGGAAGGCATGCGTTCAGGGTCCGGTTTGCGGCCGTTCTTAACCGAAAGCAGCGATTTGGGGGTAAATATTGCCCCTCGCGAGCGTCCCGGCGCCGCGCTCTTGCCCTATTCGACGGGTTGTTAAGGGCCGGCAGGAATCGTAAAAGCGCGAAAATGCCTGTTGCGCTTCAATTGGGAAGGCGCCGACCCCCTGTGGATCCTGCCGGAGATACAGCCTTGATGATCCGTCGTTTGATGGTTCCGATCACTGCCGCCATGGTGGCGATGGGCGCAGCCAGCGTCCAGGCGCAGAGCGCATTCCCCGCGCCGCTGCCCGGCCAGGCTGCAGCGCCCGCGAACGATCCCGCTTTTCCGCCGGTCAACGGCCGCGCGCCGGTCGCCAGCATCGGGGCGCCGCCGCAGGCCTCGTTCCCGACCAGCGGTGCCCCGCCAGTCGGCGGCGGCGGCTTCAGCGCCGCGCCCCCGAGCGGGCCCAGTGCCAGCGCCGAGCAGTGCATGAAGGGTTTCATGGGGCTGCGTGATGAGACGGAGAAGCGCGGCAAGCTGATCAAGGCCGCAAGCGATCGCCATGCGCCGCCGGATGAGGCCTGCAACCTGATCCGCAGTTTCGTGCAGGCCGAAGTGAAGATGATGAAATATGTCGAGGCCAATTCGGCCAAATGCGGAATTCCGCCGCAGATCTCCGAGCAGTTGAAGGCCGGGCACAAGAACAGCGAGGGCATGCAGAACAAGGTCTGCCAGGTCGCGCAGCAGATGAAGCAGCGCGGGCCGGCCGGCCCGTCCCTGAGCGAGGTGCTCGGCTCTGCGTCGGCGCCTGAAGCCAACGCCGCCAAGAAGGGCGGCAACACTTTCGACACGCTTAACGGCAACGTCCTGACCCGATGAGTGATACATCCGCCCGCGTTGCCGATTCCACCGGCAACTGGGTCGATACGCTCGCCCCGCAATGGGCGCGGCCTTATTTGCGGCTGTCCCGTTACGATCGCCCGATCGGCTCATGGCTGCTGTTGATGCCGTGCTGGTGGTCGGCGACGCTGGCCGCCGGCGTGGCGCGCGACATCCGTCATCTGCCGCTCACGATCGTCCTGTTTTTCATCGGTGCCTTGGTCATGCGCGGCGCGGGCTGCGCCTGGAACGACATCACCGACCGCGACCTCGATGCCAAGGTCGAGCGCACGCGCTCCCGGCCGCTGCCCGCGGGACAAATCACCGTGAAGCAGGCGCTGGCCTTCCTGGTCGCGCAGGCGCTCATTGGCCTCGCGGTGCTGCTCCAGTTCAACCGCTTTGCCGTCATGACCGGCATCGCCTCGCTCGTGATCGTCGCCATCTATCCCTTCATGAAGCGCGTCACCTGGTGGCCGCAGGTCTTCCTCGGGCTCGCTTTCTCCTGGGGCGCGCTGATGGGCTTTGCCGTCACCTTCGCGCGCGTCGATCTGACTGCGCTCGTGCTCTACGCCGGTTCGATCGCCTGGGTGATCGGCTACGATACGATCTATGCGCATCAGGACGCCGAGGACGATGCGCTGATCGGCGTCAAGTCCACCGCGCGCCTGTTCGCCGCCCACACGCATCAGGCGCTGATCATGTTCTACGGGCTCGCGGTGATGCTGATCGGCGTCGCGCTCGCCTCCGCCGACGTGCTCTGGCCGGCCTGGCTCGGGCTCGCCGCCTTTGCCGCGCATCTTGCGTGGCAGATCAGGCGGCTGAACATCAGTGATCCCACGCTCTGCAAGCGCCTGTTCTACTCGAACCGCGATGCGGGATTGCTGCTGTTTGCGGGATTGCTCGGGGATGCGGTGATGCGAGCGGCGTAGGTTCGTAGGGTGGGTTAGCGAAGCGTAACCCACGTCTTTTGTTTCCGTGAAGATAGACAGTGGCGGGTTACGCCTTCGGCTAACCCACCCTACAGCGCCGTGCTCAGTTCCTTGCGATGATCTCGCGCTCGCCGCGATGGACCGGCAACTGGCGCGCGACGCCGGCGCGCCGGCGCACCAGAAATTTCGGACGGCGATCGCGGATCGCGTTGCGTCGGCGGCGCCGGGCTGCGGGATCGCGTCTGGCTTCGTCCAGCTGGGGCAGGGCGAAAATCTCGCTCCACATCGTCCATGCCTTCGCGATCTCGTCGGCGTCGGCGCTGACGAGAAGTGGAACGGCAAGCGAAGGATCGCGATGCACGAGAACGAGCATTTGCGCGTCGTCGATGCCGCGCAGCGCAATGCCGGTAAAATCGCTGACGCGGACGTTGACGGCCATCTGCATGCCGCGCACGGCACGGCGCAGCACGACGCGTTCGCGATGAAGCTCGATCTGCCTGACATGGCCGTCGGCGCGCGGATCATGCGCATCGAAACGGACCGGCAGAGAAAGAGGGTCGAGCCGCAAGGAGCGGCTCGACCCGGCGGGATTGGCCCCGCTTGTTGCTGTTTGACGCCTCACGGCTCTTAGTCTCCCCGCCGGGATTATGTTCCCGGTCGATGCGAGGACCTTAGCGCGACAGGTTGCGGAAACGGCTTAAAAAGGCTGGTTAAGGAGGCGTCACCACCCGGCATGATTGACAAGACCTTGGCGCACATGATTGACGGGACGTTGCGCGAAAGGCGAGAATCTGAACCTTTCGTGGCCTGAAAATGCTTGAAGTCCGCTCCAATTGAGCACATCTGGTTGGTTTGGCCGCAACCCGCTTCGAAACCGCCATCCCGACAGGATTTCGTTCGTGAACGCTTCACCATCCGCAAGCTCGACGCTTTCGTCCAAAGCCAATCGCGACCTGTTCGATCAGTCCGCGCTGTCAGATCTCGCGCAGCGGCTGGTCGAGGCCGCCAAGCGTGCCGGTGCGGACGCGGCTGATGCCGTTGCCGTGCGCGGCATCTCGCAGGGCGTCGAGGTCCGCGACGGTCGCGTCGAGGAGTCCGAGCGCTCGGAAGGCGATGATGTCGGCCTGCGCGTGCTGGTCGGCCAGCGCCAGGCGGTGGTTTCCACCAACGACGTCAGCGGCGACGCCGTGACCAAGCTCGCGGAGCGCGCGGTTGCGATGGCGAGGGTCGCCCCGCTCGACAAATATGTCGGGCTCGCCGATCCCGCGCTGCTGGCGCGCGACTTCCCCGATCTCGACCTGCTCGATCCCGACGTACCTGCGACGGCCGAGCTCGAGCGGCGCGCGCTGGAAGCCGAAGCTGCGGCGCTCGCCGTGAAAGGCGTGACGAAATCCGGTGGCGCGTCGGCCTCCGCCGGCATCGGCGGCATGGTGCTGGTGACGAGCACCGGTTTCCACGGCTCTTACCTGCGCTCCAGCCAGGGCATCTCGGCGACCGCGATCACTGGCGAAGGCACGAGCATGGAGCGCGACTACGATTTCACCTCGGCGCCGCATGCCGCCGATCTGTTGTCGCCGGAAACGGTCGGCCGCTCCGCCGGCGAGCGCACCGTAGCGCGCTTCAATCCGCGCAAGGTCGAGACCTGCAAGGTGCCCGTGGTGTTCGATCCGCGCGTCGCCGGCTCGCTGGTCGGCCATCTCGTCGGCGCCATCAATGGCGCCTCGATCGCGCGCAAGACCAGCTTTTTGAAGGACAAGCTCGGCCAGCAGCTGTTTGCCAGGAACATCCGCATCATCGACGATCCCCTGCGCAAGCGCGGCTTGCGCTCGCAGACCTTCGACGCCGAGGGTGTCGTGGCGAAGAGCCAGGCGCTGGTCGAGGAGGGCGTGCTGACCACCTGGCTGCTCGACTGCGCGACCGCGCGCGAGCTCGGGCTTCAGACCACCGGCCACGCTCATCGGGGCGTCTCCTCCTCGCCCTCGCCGGGGCCGTACAACCTGCATCTCGAAGCGGGAACGCCGACGCCGACTGAGCTGATCTCCGACATCGCCCAGGGCTTCTACGTCACCGACCTGATCGGCTCCGGCGTCAACGGCGTCACCGGCGACTACAGCCGCGGCGCCTCGGGCTTCTGGATCGAGAACGGCAAGACCACCTATCCCGTCAGCGAGGTCACGCTCGCTGGCCATCTGTTCGAGATCTTCAAGTCGATGCAGCCGGCGAACGATCTCGAGTTCCGCTACGGCATCAATGCGCCGACGGTGCGCATCGAGGGTTTGACGCTTGGCGGACGTTGACGCGAGCTCGATCGACGAGACCAGCCTGACACGCGACGCGACGCTGCTGAAGGATACGGTGCGGGAAGCAGGCAGCCTCGCTCACGCGATGTTCCGCACCGAGCTGAAGAAGTGGATCAAGGGCGCCTCCTCGCCGGTCTCGGAAGCCGACATCGCCGTCAACGATCTCCTCGAAGCGCGCCTGCGGGGTGCGACACCGGACTATGGCTGGCTCTCGGAGGAGAGCGCCGACGACGAGACGCGGCTGAAGCGGCGGCTGGTCTGGGTCGTCGATCCCATCGACGGCACGCGCAACTATCTCAATGGCCATGACGACTGGTGCGTCAGTGTGGCGCTGGTCGAGAATGCTTCGCCTGTCCTCGCCGCGGTCTTTGCGCCGACGACCGGCGAGTTCTTCTTCGCTGCGCGCGGACGCGGCACGACCTTGAACGATGTGCCCGTGCGTGCGACGGAAGGGGAAGAACTCGATTTCTCCCGCGTTGCCGGACCGAAGCCGCTGGTCGAGCGCCTGAAGCCGTCACTGGGCGAGATCAAGCTGCATCCGCGAATCGGTTCGCTTGCGCTCCGCCTCTGCCGGGTCGCCCATGGCGCGCTCGATGCGGCTTTTGCAGGGGGCAACAGCCATGACTGGGACCTTGCGGCGGCCGATTTGATCGTGCAGGAAGCCGATGGTAGGATGAGCGACCTCTCCGGAGATCCTCTCCTCTATAATCGCCGGGAAGTTGCGCACGGGGTGCTGGTGGCCGCGGGCCGCGATCGTCATGCGAACATTGTCGCGCATTTTCGAAAGCGCCCCTTGCCCTGAGCGCGTCCGTTGTGCTTATCGATCACTGCTTGCCGGGCAGCCCGTTAGGAAGAGAACCCATGTCAGATAGCGCCCCGCAACAACTGCTCCATCTCGTCATCGGCGGCGAGCTCGTCGACCTCGAACACAACACGTTCAAGAACCTGGACGACGTCGAGATCGTTGGCCTCTATCCGAATTACGCGACCGCTCACGCCGCCTGGCGGGCCAAGGCGCAGAGCACGGTCGACAATGCGCAGATGCGCTATTTCATCGTCCATCTCCACCGGCTGCTCGACCCGGGTCAAGAACCGAAGCCGGCGCGTTGAAGAGACTGCTTCGCAATACGCTGCGAAGCAGCTTCGTTCAGCGTGCCGCCGGGTTCCTGGCGGCCGAATATCTGCGTCTGGTCTGGCGGACCAACAAGTTCACGTTCGATCCGCCAGACGTCTACGGCCAGGTCGAGCCACGGATCCCCGCGATCTTCGCCTTCTGGCACGGCCAGCATTTCCTGACGCCGTTCATCAAGAACAAGGAGTCCTACCGGGCCAAGGTCCTGATCTCCCGGCATCGCGACGGTGAGTTCAACGCGATCGCGGTGGAGCGGCTCGGCATCGGCACCATCCGCGGCTCCGGCGACCATGGCGGCGCTTTCCACCGTAAAGGTGGCGTCGGGGCCTTCAGGGAAATGGTGCAGGCGCTCCAGGACAACTATAATGTGGCCTTGACCGCCGATGTCCCGAAACGCGCGCGCGTGGCCGGGCTCGGCATCATCATGCTGGCACGGGAATCGGGGCGGCCGATCATGCCTTTCGCGATGGCGACCAGCCGCTTCATCCGGCTCAAGAACTGGGATCGCACCACCATCAATTTGCCATTTGGGCGAGGCGCATTGGTGGGCATCAAGGAAATCAACGTCCCGCCGGACGCCGACGCCGCCACCATGGAGGCGCTGCGGCAGGAGCTGGAGGAGACGTTGAACGAAGCAACCCGCCTCGCCTATGCCCAACTCGGCCGCCCGGAACCGGACCATGGCTAATTCGCTGCCGATGACGCTGCGGATGTACAGGCGACTGTCGTCCGGCCTGGTGCCGCTCGCGCCTGCGTTGATCAAGCGTCGGCTCAAGCAGGGCAAGGAAGACCCGGCCCGCGTCGGCGAGCGGCGTGGTCTCAGCGATGACGTGCGGCCGCATGGTCCGCTGGTCTGGATTCACGGTGCAAGCGTCGGCGAGGTGCTGGCCGCAGCCGCGCTCGTCGAGAGGCTGCGCGATCTCAACCTGCGCATCCTGCTGACATCGGGCACGGTGACCTCGGCGGCGATGGTGGCCAAGCGCTTTCCCCCCGACGTCATCCATCAATACGTGCCGTACGACTCGCCTCGCTATGTCGCGCGCTTTCTCGATCACTGGCAGCCGTCGCTCGCTTTGTTCATCGAATCCGATCTGTGGCCGAACCTGATCCTGGCGGGTGCCGCGCGGCGCGTGCCGATGGTCCTGATCAACGGGCGGATGTCCCCGCGCTCCTTCCCGCGCTGGCGGCGGGTGCAGGGCACGATCTCGGCACTGCTCTCGAAGTTCGACGTTTGCCTCGCGCAGTCGAAGACCGACGCCGAGCGCTTTGCCGCGCTCGGCAGCCAGAACGTCGCGATCACGGGCAACCTCAAGCTCGACGTGCCCGCCCCGCCCGCCGATCCCGCAAAACTCGAGCGGCTGATGGCGGTGACGCGGGGACGTCCCATCATCGTCGCGGCCTCGACCCATCCGGGCGAGGACGAGATGCTGATCTCGGCGCATCGCACGCTTGCCGGCTTCTTCCCCTCGCTGCTCACCGTGATCGTGCCGCGTCATCCGGATCGCGGCCCGTCGATCTCGGGATTGATCACGGCCTCGGGCCTGAAGGCAGGCCAGCGCTCGCGCGAGGAGCTGCCAACGGCTGCGACCGACATCTATGTCGCCGATACCATGGGCGAGCTCGGACTGTTCTACCGCCTGTCGCCGATCGTGTTCATGGGCAAATCGCTGATCGGGCATGGCGGCCAGAACCCGATCGAGGCGATCAAGCTCGGCGCTGCGATCGTCCACGGGCCGAACGTCTCCAATTTCAGCGAACTCTATGCGGCGCTCGACCAAAGCGGCGGCGCGCGCGCGGCCGATACTCAGGAGGCGCTGGTGAAGCAGCTCGGCCAGTTGCTCGCCGACCCCGCCGTGCGCGACAAGATGCAGCGCGCCGGCCATGGCGTGGTCGAGCAGCTCGGCGGCGCGCTGGATCGCACGCTCGTGGCGCTCGAGCCCTATCTGCTCCAGCTCCGGCTGGAGATGGGAGCCGCCAATGCGTGAGCCGGCCTTCTGGTACCGGCCACGTTCGTTCAAGTCGCATTTTTTAGGGCCGCTCGGCGCGCTCTATGGCGCGGTCGCGGAGCGCCGCATGATGCGCAAGGGTTTCGACGCCGGCATTCCCGTGCTCTGCGTCGGCAATTACCATGTCGGCGGCGCCGGCAAGACGCCGACGGTGCTGGCCCTGACCAAATTGTTGCGCGCGCTCGGCGAAACTCCGGTCGTGCTCAGCCGCGGCTATGGCGGGCGGTTGCAGGGCCCGGTGATGGTCGACGCTGCAAGGCACAGCGCGACCGATGTCGGCGACGAGCCGCTGATGATGGCGCGCGAGGTGCCGGTCGCGGTTGCGCGCGACCGGCTTGGCGGCGTCGCGCTTGCGAGGTCGCAGGGCGCAACCGTGATCCTGATGGACGACGGCTTTCAAAACCCGCGCCTTCAGAAGGATGCCTCGCTCATCGTGATCGACGGTGCGCGCGGCATCGGCAACGGCAAGGTGTTTCCCGCAGGTCCCCTGCGTGCGCCGTTGAAAATGCAGATGTCGCGCACCGACGCGCTTGTCCTGATCGGCGACGGACAGGCGGCAGACGGCATCGCCGCCGAGATCGCCGCGCGCGGAAAACCGGTGCTGCGCGCGCGCCTGAAGCCGGAGGCCGCATCGGTGGCAAGCCTGTTCGGCAAACCGGTGCTTGCGTTTGCCGGCATCGGCGATCCCCAGCGCTTCTTCCGCAGCTTGCGCGCCTGCGGCATCGACGTCGCGCGCACGCGTCCTTTCGCCGATCATCACATGTTCTCGCAGGCCGAGATCGATGCGATGGTGGATGAGGCAAGACGCGAGCAGCTCACGCTGGTCACCACCGAGAAGGACCTCGCGCGCCTGCGGGGCATGGCGGGCCTGGCCGGTGACATCGTGCCGTTTGCCGTCACGCTCGAATTCGACGATCCCGCAGGCCTGCGCCGTTTCGTCAGCGACCGCCTGTTCAAGGCAAGAGAGCGCCGGTTCAGCCTGCGCTGATCTCGTAGCGGGCGCCTGTCTCGTAGGGTGGGCAAAGGCGCGCAGCGCCGTGCCCACCATCTTTCGTTAACCGCATCGGAAGTGGTGGGCACGCTTCGCTTTGCCCACCCTACAACAGCGCCCATTCAGGCGACATTCATCGAAGAGTTTCTATCGAAGCGGTGCTCGAACGGGAGAATTCGCGTGAAACTGTCGTCCACCGCCGTTGCCGCCGTCACTCACTCCTGCGGCTTCAGCGCGCGCGGAAAATGCCGTTGCAGCACGGCAGTCGGTTGGGCGTAGGCCTCTTGCAGGTCGACGCTCCAGTATTTCAGCTCGTCGAGCGGGATCCGCGTGTCGGTCACGGCGCAGCGCACATAGGTGCCCGGCGAGATCACGCGGAAATCGCCGTCCAGATATTGCACCTGCGCTTCGCCATGGCCCGAGGGGCCGAACTTGTTCAGCACGGTCGATCGTCTCCGAGAAAGATTTGGTGGATTTCGATGTAGCATAGATAGGGTCGGTTGTCCGCCCGTTAAACCCACCGATTTGTGATGTTTTGCGGGCATGTCCGCGTGATAGTTCTGCGGCGAAGGATCGTTGGTCCCGGTCCGCTCATGACCCGGCAGTCTTCGATGCCCCTTCGATTCGTTGTTCTCTTCGTAATGCTCCTGATGTCGGCCGCGCGCGCCGCGCCCGCGCCGCAGGCGATCGAGATTCCACTCGGCTCGGGAACACTGCACGCACAGCTCTACAAGCCCGACGGCGATGGCCCGTTTCCGACCGTGATCGCGCTGCATGGCTGCGGCGGTCTCGGAGGCCATTCCGATCCCGTACAGCCGCGCTACCGCGACTGGACCGAGCAACTGCTCAAGGCTGGCAATGCGGTGCTGTGGCCCGACAGCTACGGCTCGCGCGAACTCGGACCGCAATGCCGCGTCAAGGAAGTGCACATCAAGGCGCGGCGCGAACGCGTTGCCGACATCGCAGCGTCGCGCAGCTGGCTGATGAAGCAGCCCTGGGTCGCGCGCGAACGCGTCAGCCTGATCGGTTGGGCCAATGGTGCCAGCGCGCTGCTCTGGGCCGTGCGCCCGCAAAACGCCGGCCGTGACGGCGCGCCGGATTTTCGTGCCGCGATCGCGTTCTATCCGGACTGTCGCATCTCGGCGGGGCTCGGCTGGAGCACGCGCGTACCGACACTGCTCCTGATCGGCGGCAAGGACGACATCTCCTCGCCGCCGGCCTGCCGCCAGATGGTGGACGGCGCCTACGGCCGCAGCGCGCTCGCGCGCATCGTGGTCTATCCCGGCGCCTATCATGATTTCGACCGCGCAAATTTGCCACTGCACGCGTCTGCGACCGAGGCGGAAACGCCCGATCGCGGCCATGTCGGCACCGACACCGAGGCCCGCGCGGATTCGCAGAAGCTGGTCGCGGAGTGGCTGGCAAGGTGAGGAGGTCTCGTAGCCCGGATGGAGCGCAGCGAAATCCGGGATTGCGCCATACGCGGTGAAATCCCGGATTACACTTTCGCTCAGTTCCCCAAGCGGGGCCGCCCGAGGAACAAGGTAGCGAACAGCCCCGCATCGACCACCGCCCTGCACAGGTCGTCATGGCCGACAGCTTAAAGCTACGGATTGCGAAGGCCTGAGGTTTCAGCGCAAATCCTGCAGCCGCTGGTCATAGTTCGACCATGATGTCGGCTAAACGCCATTCATCATGATGAACCGCTTCTTCCTGTTCTCCTCCGCACTGGTCGTCTTCACCATCGCGATCCTGCTCTTCGAGGCCCACGCCGGCGCGCCGCTGGTCACTCCGGAACATTGCGGTTTCTGGACCACGATCGACGCCGGATTGTCCTGCCGGTAGGTGCTGTGACGGAACCTCGCAATGCGCGCCTGTGGACACATGCGCACCACGTTCTCGGTGTCATCGCCCGCGGAGGCGGGCGATCCAGTATTCCAGAGACAGTACGAGGATACGGAGATGCCGCGGCGTACTGGATTCCCCGCCTCCGAGGGGAATGACTGCGAGGTTGGGAAGCGCCGCTCACAGCTCTAGAACAAACTGCCCTGATCCACCGGCTTTGCCATGCGCTTCGGCGCCGGCTTCGCCTCGCGTGACGCCGGCTTCGGCTGTGTGGACGCGCGTGCCTCAGGCGCCGGCCGATCCGCGTCCGCGGTCGCGCCTACGCGTCCATCCGCGAATTCGATCTCGAGCCGCGCGGCCGGCCCGATTGCATCTGCGGCATGAACGGGATGTCCGGCCTCATCGCGCACCAGCGCAAAGCCGCGGGCGAGCACGCCGCGGTAGGACAGGGCCGAGAGCAGTTTTCCGCTGTTCCCGACGCGCGCATCGAGCCGCTGCAACAGCGTCGTCATCGCGCGGCTCGCGCGCTCGGAGAGGCGATGGGTGCGCTCGCGCTGGCGGGCGATGGCATTGCGCTGCGCCTGCGCGTTGGAAAGTTTTGAGGCTCGCAAGCGCACCTCGAGCCCGGCAAAGCGGTCGCGCCGACGCCGCAACAAGGATCGCGCGGCGAGGCCGAGCCGTTCGCCGCACACCGTGAGGCGATGATCGGCCTGCGCGATCTGGCCGTGCAGCACCCGCAGCGTCAGCCGCGCGCTGGTCGCGGCGAAACGGCGGAAATGCGCGTGCGTATTGGCCTTGAGCCCGCGGGGCAGGGCGGCGCCCGCGGAATCCAGCCGCTGCCGCGGGATCGCCAGGAGATCGCTCGCCGCAGGCAGGGCGCGCGCTGCGGCGCGCAGCTCGTTGCGGCGGCTTTCCTGGCCACGCTGCCAGCAGGCGCGGGTGCGTCGCGCGAGATCGGCGACCTCGACGAACAAATCGCTGCGCACCGGCACCGCCATCTCGGCCGCTGCCGTCGGCGTCGGCGCGCGCTTGTCGGCGGCGAAATCGATCAGCGTGATGTCGGTCTCGTGGCCCACCGCCGAGATCAGCGGGATCAAGCTCTCGGCCGCTGCCCGCACCACGATCTCCTCGTTGAACGACCAGAGATCCTCGAGTGAGCCGCCGCCGCGCGCCACGATCAAGACGTCCGGCCGGGGAATCTTGCCGCCCTCCGGCAGTGCGTTGAAGCCGCGGATCGCAGCCGCGATCTGCTCGGCCGAGCCTTCGCCCTGCACCTTGACCGGCCACACCAGCACGCGGCGGGGGAAGCGGTCCTCGAGCCGATGCAGGATGTCGCGGATGACGGCGCCTGTCGGCGACGTCACGACGCCGATCACCTCCGGCAGCCAGGGTAAAAGCTGCTTCCGCGCCTCGTCGAACAGGCCCTCGGCCGCGAGCTTCTTCTTGCGCTCCTCCATCAGCGCCATCAGTGCGCCGATGCCGGCCGGCTCCAGCGCCTCGATCACGATCTGGTATTTCGAGGAGCCCGGATAGGTGGTGAGCTTGCCGGTGGCGATGACCTCCAGCCCCTCCTGGGGCTTGAAGCGCATCCGGCCATGGACGCCCTTCCAGATCACCGCCTCGATCTTGGCGCTCTCGTCCTTCAGCGCGAAATAGCAGTGCCCCGAGGAGTGCGCACCGCGAAAACCGGAGATCTCGCCGCGCACCCGGACGTGGCCATAGGTGTCCTCGACCGTCCGTTTCAGGGACAGCGAGAGCTCGGAGACGGTGAATTCGGGCGTGTTGAGCAAGGGTTCCGCTGATGGCATCGGCAAACGATTCGGCATTTGGGGATCGAAACTCAAACTAGGGATTTTCGCATCCCAGCGCCAATCCGGGAGTTGATCGAAAGAGTACTCTATGTTACAGAGTTCTCTACTGATGGTAAAACCAACGGAGTTTGAGCCATGGCGATCCGGTTGCTGCGAGGTGCTTTGGGCCTTTTGAAATGGGGCCTGTGTGCGGTCGGCGCCGTCGCGCTGCTGCTGACCGCGATGATAGCGACCCCACTGGAGCGGCCGCCGGAGATGCGCTCCGTCTCGGACTCAGCCAGGGGTATCGACTGGTCCACGATGCCGGCACTGGAGCGCTTCCAGGCTCGCGACGGCACCTGGCTGGGCTACCGGCATTACGTGCCGAAGGGGCAGGCGACCGGCCGCGGCGCGGTCTTCATTCACGGCTCCTCGGGCTCATCAGGCACGGTCAATCACGCGCTGACAGCGGCGCTCGCCACGCGCGGGGTCGAGACCTGGGCGCTCGATATGCGCGGCCACGGCGCCTCCGGCACGCATGGCGATATCGGCTATGTCGGCCAGCTTGAGGACGACCTCGTCGATTTCGTCGCGCATGTCCGCAAGAGCGCGCCGGACCTGCCGCTGACCCTGATCGGCCATTCCGCCGGCGGCGGCTTCTCGCTGCGCGTCGCGGCAACGCCAATCATGCAGGACATGTTCGTGCGCACCGTGCTGCTCGCGCCCTATCTCGGCTATGACGCGCCCACCAACAAGCCGCACTCGGGCGGCTGGGCCAATGCCGACCTGCCGCGCTTCTTCGGTCTCGCGGCACTGCGCAAGCTCGGCATCGATTGCTGCTCGCAGCTTCCGGTGCTCGCCTTCGCGGTGCCACCGAATTACGAGAAGATCCTCGTCTCTACCTATTCCGACCGCCTGATGCGCAATTTTGCCACCCGCGGCTACCGCATCGATCTGCCCAACGTGACGCGTCCTCTCACGATCTTCGCCGGCGCCGCGGATGAGATGATGATCTCCGACAAATACGCAGAGGCCGTGCAGGCGGTGAAGCCGTCCGTCGACGTCAAGGTGCTCGAAGGCATCAACCACATGGGCATCGTCACCAATCCGAAGGCGGTCTCGGCGATCGCCGACGACGTGGCAACGCGTGGGAGTGGGCAGTCGTGATGAGACCCGATGGTGGCCGGCCGAGGAGGAACCCGTGAAAAACCTGTTCGAAGCTGGAAAATTGCTGCTGCTCGACATGGCGGCGACGCTGTTCTTTCTCGTGCTCTATCTGCTGACACACAATGTAACCCTGTCGGTCGTGCTCGGCATGGCGCTGGGCATCGCCCAGATCGGCTGGCAAGTCGCGCGCCGCAAGCCGATCGACACCATGCAATGGATGAGCCTGTTTCTGGTGCTCGGCGCCGGCACCGTCACGCTGATCACCAACGATCCGCGCTTCGTGATGATCAAGCCGAGCGTGATCTACGTCATCGTCGGTGTTGTGATGCTGAAGCGGGGGTGGATGAATCGCTATCTGCCGCCGATCGCGATCGAACTGGTGCCGGATATCGCCGTCATCGTCGGCTATGCCTGGTCCGGCCTGATGTTCTTCTCGGCGGCGCTGAACGTGATCGTCGCTCTCAACGTCGACGTTGCGACCTGGTCGGTCGCCATGTCGATCTATGGCATCGTCAGCAAAGCCGCGATGTTCCTGATTGGTTACACGTTCATGCGCACCATCGGTGCTGCGCGCCGTCGACGTGCCGTCGACCGCCGGCACGATGCTGCGATGATGCCGGGTTGACGGGGGCTGACATGATCGCTGCAATCGTTTGGGGCGGCCTGACCGCCATCGTCGCAGGCCTGGCTATCCTCGGCTTCGCCGGACTGGTGCTGGCCTGGCTGATCGCGACGCCGATCCGGCGGCCGGCCGAATTGACCTCGGTCTCGGCGACAGCGCGCGCCGTGGATCGCAGCGACATGCCCCCGCTCGAGCGCTTTCATGCTCGCGACGGCACCGAGCTGGGATACCGGCGCTATCCGGCGCGCGCGCCGGCGACCGGGCAGATCGCCATCGTCGTGCATGGCTCGTCAGGATCGAGCATCGCCGTCCATGCGCTGGCAAAGGGGCTCGCCGCGCGCGGCATCGATGTCTACGCGCCCGATATTCGCGGCCATGGGGCCTCCGGGACGCGCGGCGACATCGGCTATCTCGGCCAACTCGAGGACGATCTTTCCGATTTCGTCGGCGAGATCCGCCAAGCCAATGCGACCGCTGCGTTGACGCTGATTGGCCATTCTTCCGGCGGCGGTTTTGCGCTGCGGGTCGCGGGCTCGCCGATCCAGAACCTGTTTGCGCGCACGATGCTGCTGGCGCCCTATCTCGGCCACGACGCGCCGAGCAGCCGGAAGGACGCGGGCGGCTGGGCAAGCCCGGACATTCCGCGTTTCCTCGCTCTGTCGATGCTGCGCCGGCTCGGAATTGTCTGCTGTGAATCGCTGCCGACCATTGCGTTTGCAGTCGGCCCGAACACGAGTGCAATCCTGGCTCCGACCTATTCCTATCGCCTGATGCGCAATTTCGGTAGCTCGAACTCTTATCGCGACGATCTTGCCGCCGCCGGCAAACCGGTCGCGCTGTTCGCGGGCGCCGCCGACGAATTGATGTTTCCGGACAGGTTCCAGGAGGCCGTCGGTCAGCGTATCCAGGTGAAGCTGATCGCCGGCGCCAATCACATGGGGATCATCAGCGACCCAGCGGCGGTGTCGGCGATTGCGGATGAGATGGTGAGAGCGGGGAGCGGATCATGATCAGTATCGATTCCAAGGACGCCGCCTCGGCACTGAAGGAGATCGACGACATCGTCCAGCGCGTGAAGCAATCGCAGCTCTATGAGCTGGCCAGCGCTGCGGCGTTATGGTGGGGTGTGCTGGTCTTCGCCGGCAACGTCGTCACCTGGCTCTGGCCCTACTACGCGGTCTACGCCTGGCCCGCCGTCGACATCCTGGGTGTCGGCGGCCTGGTTGCGCTCCGCCTGCTGAGTCCACCGCAGGTCCATGGTGCCGCCTTCGACATCAGGCTCGTGCTGGTCTTCGTGCTGTTCTTCGCGTTCGGTTATATCTGCACCAACGTGCTCGGTCATTTCGGCCCGCGCGAGCTCGGCGCATTCTGGCCGATCTACTTCATGTTGTTCTACACACTCGCGGGGCTCTGGTTCGGCTATGCATTCGTTGCGATCGGCCTCGGCATCATCGCTCTGACGTTGGTCGGCTTCTTCTATATCGGTGAGCCGTTCCCGCTCTGGATGGCCTTCGTCAACGGCGGCGGCCTGATCCTGGGCGGCCTCTGGATGCGGCGGATCTGATGGCCGAGCTTGACGACATCATTCATCAGCCGTTGCGGCTGAAGATCATGGCCGCTCTGAACGCACTGCCGGTCGCCACCGGCCTGGAATTCGCGCGCCTGAAGAAGCTCACCGGCGCCACCGACGGCAATCTCGGCGCGCATATCGAGACCCTGGCCAAGGCCGGTTACGTCTCCGTGGATAAGGCCTTCGTCGGCAAGAAGCCGCAGACCACCGTCACCGCGACCGCCTCGGGCCGCGGCGCGTTCGCCCGGCATGTGGCGACGTTGCAGGAGATCATTGCGGGGAAGCAGAGCTAGGCGTATCCCCGCCGTCATTCCGGGCTCGCGCCAAGAGGCGCGCCCCGGAATGACGGAGCCCCCTCTTGAGGCCAGCGCGGATTCGTGCGACCGACGCGTCCAGCACACCCCCGTTTTGAGACACGCATGCACATTCTACTGCTCGGTTCCGGCGGCCGCGAACATGCCCTCGCATGGAAGATTGCGGCGTCCCCTCTGGTGACCAAATTCTGGTGCGCACCGGGCAATGCCGGGATCGCCCGCGAGGCGGAGTGCGTGGCGCTCGATGTCGCCGACCATGCCGCCGTGATCGACTTCTGCAAGACCAATGCTGTCGAACTGGTCGTGGTCGGCCCTGAGACCCCGCTCGCGGCCGGCATCGTCGATGATCTTGCAGCCGCCGGGATCAAGGCGTTCGGGCCGAGCAAGGCCGCCGCCCAGCTCGAAAGCTCCAAGGGCTTTACCAAGGCGCTGTGCTCCGAGTTCGGCATTCCCACCGGCGCCTACAAGCGCTTCACCAAGGCAGCCGACGCACTCGCCTACATCCACACCCAGGGCGCGCCGATCGTGGTCAAGGCCGACGGCCTTGCCGCCGGAAAGGGCGTCGTCGTCGCCAAGAGCATGCGCGAGGCCGAGGACGCCATCGCCATGATGTTCGACGGCGCCTTTGGCGAGGCCGGCGCCGAGGTGGTGATCGAGGAATTCCTGCCGGGCCGCGAGATCAGCTTCTTTGCGCTGTGCGACGGCGAGACCGCCATTCCGCTGGCCTCCGCCCAGGACCACAAGCGCGTGTTCGACCATGACGTCGGCCCGAACACCGGCGGCATGGGCGCCTATTCGCCGACGCCGCTGGTCACGCCGGCGATCCATGACGCGATCATGGCCAAAATCATCCTGCCGACAGTCGCCGGCATGAAGCAGCGCAGCACGCCGTTCCGCGGCGTGCTCTATGCCGGGATCATGCTGACGACGCAGGGCCCAAAGCTGTTCGAGTTCAACGTCCGCTTCGGCGATCCCGAGTGCCAGGTGCTGATGCTGCGCATGATGTCCGACATCGTGCCGGCGCTGCTCGCCTCCTGCGACGGGCAACTCAAGAACTTCGATCTGCGCTGGTATCCGGAATCGGCGCTCACCGTCGTGATGGCCGCTAACGGCTATCCCGGCGACTACCGGAAGGGCACCCGCATCGACGGGCTCGACGAGGCCGCTGAGGTCGACACCGTCGAGATCTTCCATGCTGGCACGGTGGCGAAGGATGGCGCGATCCTCGCCAATGGCGGCCGCGTGCTCAACGTCTGCGCGCTCGGCAAGACTGTGGCGGAGGCGCAGGCGCGCGCCTACCAGGCCGTCGATCGCATCCGCTGGCCAGAGGGCTTTTGCCGCCGCGACATCGGCTGGCAGGCGGTGGAAGCGGAGAAGGCCAAGATTTAACTAACGTTTTTCCGGAACGCGCGCATCGGACGCACGCTTGCGGGCAGCCGCCGTGCTACTTTGCATGGGGTTGTTTTCGGCATTTTGGTTGGTGCCGCCGTGGCCGCGCCTCAAAGGGTGGCCGAAAACGACATTTGAGGGGAGGAAAGTCATGTCCGATCTCGCCGACCTCTACCCGGGCTTTGCCTCCGAATGGATCAACACCTCCTCGGGCCGCATCTTTGCCCGCGTCGGCGGCAAGGGGCCGCCGCTGCTGCTGCTGCACGGCTTCTCCGAGACGCATGTGATGTGGCACCGCGTCGCGCCGCAGCTTGCCGACGCCTTCACGCTGATCATTGCCGACCTGCCGGGCTATGGCTGGTCGGACATGCCGGACAGCGATGCGCAGCATACGCCCTACAGCAAGCGCGCAATGGCGAAGACCATGGTCGAGGCCATGGAGCAGCTCGGCCACGTGCATTTTGCGCTCGCCGGCCACGACCGCGGCGGGCGAGTCTCCTATCGCCTCGCGCTCGATCATCCCGGCCGGCTGTCGCGGCTCGCCGTGCTCGATATCCTGCCGACCTATGATTACTGGGAGCGCATGAACCGGCAGTATGCGCTGAAGATCTATCACTGGACCTTCCTGGCGCAGCCCGCGCCGCTGCCGGAAACGCTGATCGCGAGCAACGGCGAATTCTTCCTGCGTTTCAAGATGGCGAGCCAGACCAAGTCGAAGACGCTGGACGCGATCGACAGGCGCGCGCTCGAGCACTACCTCGCGCCGTTCCGCGACCCCGCGCGCGTGCATGCGATGTGCGAGGACTATCGCGCCGGCGCCTATTTCGACTACGAACTCGACAAGGCCGATTTCGCGGCCGGCAAGAAGATCACGATCCCGATGCTCGCGCTGTGGGGAAACGCCGGCGTCGCCCAGGCCGCCGCCACGCCGCTCGACACCTGGAAGCAATGGGCGACCAACGTCGAGGGCATGCCGGTGGACTCGGGGCATTTCCTGACCGAGGAAAACCCCGACGTGACCGCGAAAGCGCTGCGCGAGTTTTTCGTAGGCAGCTAGCGCCGCTCGCGAAAGAACTCGCGCAAGAGCCGCGCGGCCTCGCTCTCGCCGACCGCCGAATAGACCTCGGGCGTGTGATGGCAGGTTGGGGAGGCGAAGAACCGCACCCCGGACTCCACCGCGCCGCCCTTTGGGTCGGCCGCGCCGTAATAGAGCCGCCTGACCCTTGCAAAGGAGATCGCGCCCGCACACATGGTGCAGGGTTCGAGCGTCACGTAGAGGTCGCAATCGACCAGCCGCTCGCTGCCGATCTTCTTGGCGGCTTCGCGCAGCGCGATGATCTCGGC